>JAAYSA010000005.1 GCA_012518455.1 Erysipelotrichaceae bacterium
AGGACCAAAACTTTCCTCAGTACGGCCTTGACCTAATTTAACTGGGACAAATTCATTATTTGATGTATTTCCACCGCCTAAATTAAAATTAATTTTTACATCTTCATAACCTGTAGTATATTCTTCAACTTTATCTGGCATATTAGTCGACAAATAACTAAAACGAGTGTATCCAACCATGTTAGATTGACCAAAAAGAAGTACCATTTGTGCTTCATTTTCAACTACCTCAATTGATTCGGTTGTTGTAGTCGATAGATTGTTAGAACTAATTTGAGGTTCATCATTTTGACATCCTAAAATCAATATGCTTATAATTAGCAAAAATATACTCTTTTTTATTTTCATATGAATTTGTCTCCTTAAATTAATACTAATCTTATTTAAGTGTTTTATCAATTAGTCTTTTAATTACTCTAAGATCGCGTCGCCCTTCTCTTAAATTAATATTACAAACCCAAACATGAACTAAACCACGTCTAGCAAAGAGTTTTGTTTTGACTCCTTGTTCAAGAAGTCTTTTATACATTAATACACTATCATCATAAAGAATTTCTGACTTTGAAACAAAGATATAAATAGGACATAACCCTGCAAAATCGCCGTAAAGTGGTGCAACAAAAGGATTTTTTAGTAATTTTTCATCTCCTAATAGATATGTATCAACTATTTGTCTAATTATCGAATTTGTAAGAACACAAGTCTTTTCGTTTTTTGTATAGCTTTCTAATTGTTGATCAAATTGTAAGCATGCTGATAAGGGAAATGCTAATCCAGGAATTGGTAATTTCTTTTCTTTTATTTTAAGTAAAGTAGCTAGAACAAGATTACCCCCAGCACTTCCACCAATTAAAACGATGTTTTTGCCATCATATTCTTTTAAAAGATACTCATATCCTTTAACGCACTCATAAAGTCCTTCTGGAAATGGGTGTTCTGGTGCAAGCGGATAATTAATTCCGATTATATTGTATCCAAGTTTATCAACTACATATGTTAAATAGGGTATATTCCTTTCAATATTTCCACCTGAAAATCCTCCTCCATGAATATGATAAATTATCTTATCTTTTGGATTAGATTCCTTTGTCATCAATAAAAAAGCACTTTTATTTAAATTAAATCGTTTTAAAGTTATTCCTTCTGGTACATCAAAAGGTTTAATCAAAACTTTATCAGCTTCTTCTCTCATTTTCTTATAATCATATTTTTTATCTGGATCGTAAGGTTTTTTTCTTTTTAAAGCTTCCCTTAAAAGTTTTCTATTTAAAATACTCATATCTATTCTCCGTTCAAATCAGATTTTTTTAAAAGTGATTTATCGTTTTTATATAATTAAAACTATGCAAATTTAGGTTAAATATTGCAAAACGAAGTTATTTTACAACTTCCTCATATAACGCAATATACTCTTTAGCCGATTTTTCCCATCTGTTGTCGACTCGCATTGTATTAAGACGAAGCTTCTTTAATAGTTCTTTATCTTGATAAATTTCAAGCGCAAATAATGTTGTTAGATTCATCCAATAACGATTGTATTCATCAAAGACAAAACCTGTAGCTTCATCTTCGTTTTGACCATCATAACCAATTACAGTATCGTTGAGTCCGCCTGTTCTTCTAACAATTGGAAGAGTGGCGTAGCGCATCGCAATCATTTGCCCAATACCACATGGTTCAAATAATGATGGCATAAAGAAGAAATCACTTGCAGCATAAACACGGTGTGCTAGTTGATTGTTATAGCCAATATAGATAGCCATTGTATTTGGATATCTAGCACGAAGTCTTTCAAATTCTTGTTCATAACCATATTCGCCGCTTCCAACAATAACGACACTCGCGCCTTTTTGTAAAACTAGTTCGGCTGCTTCTAAAACAAGATTAATGCCTTTTTGCCAAGTTAAACGCGAAACCATCCCGTATAAAGCTTGTCCATGATAATCAATATTTAATTCTTCAAATAATAGTTTCTTTAGTTGTTCCTTACGATTAAGCGAACGGTTAGAAAAATTAAGTGGTAGATTAGGATCTTTAAGTGGGTTAAATTCTTGATAATCGATGCCGTTGAGAATTCCTACAAAATCATCACGCCGTAGATTAATTATTGGGTCAAGACCTTTAGAACCTTCTGGAGTTAGAAGTTCACTAGCATGAGTTGGTGAAACAGTTGTTATTTTATCAACAGTCATAATTGCAGCTTTTAAAGAACTCGCTCGATCATTAAATCTAAGAAGACCATTATCATATAGCCTAATTGGCAAGCCATAAAAATCAACAATTAAATTAGGATCAAACATTCCTTGGAAGGCAGGATTATGAATTGTAAGAACAAATTTCATCTTTTTATAAAATGGTTGATCTTTATTTTGCTTTTTAATTAATACAGGTAACATACCAGGTTGCCAGTCATGAACATGAATGATATCTGGTTTTAATTTAATTACTTCTAGCATATTTCTTACCGCAAGAGTAAAGAAAGCAAAACGTTCCATATCATCGTAGTATCCATAAAGACCTTCACGAGCAAAATAGTATTCATTATCAACAAAATAAAAGGTAATTCCATCTAATACTGTTTTAAAGATTTTTGCTACTTGTTCTCTCCAACCAAGAGAAACAGGAACACTAGCAATAAATCGCATTTGTAAGTTTTCAGTTTGCATCAAAGAACCATATTTTGGTAATACGATACTTACTTCATGTCCTAAAACAGCTTGTTCTTTACTAAGTGCATACACAACATCAGCAAGACCTCCCGTTTTTGCAAATGGGTTAGACTCGCTTGTAACCATTAAAATTTTCATTAGACTATATCTCCTTCCTTAATATAGGCAATATTATTAACAGTGCCTCTAATTTCTTTAATTTTTGTAACCTTAACTGCCTTATCAATTACACAGTACTCTAATTCACGATTTGGCCCAATTTCACAATCAGTTAAAATGATACATTTATCAATTTTAGCTCCTGGTAAAACATGAACATAACGAGATAGTATTGAATTTGTTACAGTTCCTGCAATTTTACTTCCATTAGCGACAAATGAATTACGAACATATGCTGATTCATCATATTTTGCAGGTGGAGTATCGTGCGTTACTGTATAAATTGGCCAATGTTCCAAAAATAGTTCTTTTCGCATAGTGTAATTTAGTAGTTCAAAACTATATTCAAAGTAATGATCAAGAGAATCAAACGAGCGTAAATAACCACGATATTCATAAGCATGAAAACGTTCTCCTAATCCAAGTCGATAAGCAATAACATCATAAATCGAAAAGAATGCACTTAGATTTTTTGCTTCTTTTAATAGTTCTTTAAACTTATCCATATTAATAATAAGAGTTTCCATTGAAACATTAACACGGTCAAAAGCACCCTTGTTTTGAGCAATATTTGTAATTAAGCCATCATTATTTATCGTAAATGTTGAAGCATCAATAAAATGTTCGCGAGCATTATCAACTTCTTTATACATCATTGTAATTTCTGCGTTATTACGAATATGATTTTCAATAACAGGTCTAAAATCAATTGGTGCAATAAAGTGTGTTGGTGCAATTATGACATAATCAGGATTAGCTTGTCTTAAAATCCATTTGTTTTCTAAAATATTTGCAATATCCGTATTATAGCGTTCACCAAACTTAATTCCTTGTTCGTTATAGGCGATAACTTCAAATCCGTTTTTAGTATTAACATTCCAAATATTTCGTGAACCAAGGTGTTTTAAAATTGAACGAGGATGCTTTTTTACTAAAGTAGCAACCATATCAATACCTGAGTTTGAAAAATTTGAAAGCATAAAGTCCATAAAAGCATAACGACCAAGAAAACTTGTTGAAGCAATACTTCTTCGTTTCGTTAATGGACCTAGTTCAGGTGAGTGGTGTAAATTTAAAATTCCTAAAATATTAGCCATATTCCCTCCTATTTATGCACCAAGACGATTTCGTCGTTACCTAAATTTTCTTCACGCTTTTCTGCAATTGTAATATTTGGTGCAACAATTACATTATGAAGTTTAGCCCCACGCTTTACGGTAACGCCAGGCATAATCACACTATTTGTAATAAGACACTCTTCTTCAATTATCACTTCATTACTTATTACACTATGATGAACCGTACCTAAAATAATTGCGCCTTGATTAACAATTGATTGCGTAACATGGCCTTCTCTTCCAACGTAATGAGGGACACTATGAGTGTCTTCACCATAAATCTTACTGCGCGAACGAATTGTTTCAAAATAAGGTTCATCAACCATTTCAATTAAATCCATATTTGCTTCCCAAAGAGACTTAATAGTTCCAACATCTTTCCAATATCCATCAAATTGATAAGCAAATACACGTCTTTTTTTAGCAAGCATGTTTGGAATAATATTTTTTCCAAAATCATGTTCGCTATTTGGATCAACACTATCGCTTAAAAGTTCTGCTCGAAGTGTTTTATATTTAAAAATATATATTCCCATGCTTGCTAAGGTTGATTTTGGTTTTTTAGGTTTTTCTTCAAATTCAATAATACGGTCATTATCATCAACGCTCATAATGCCAAAGCGACTTGCTTCTTCAAGCGTTACATTTAAGACGGAAATTGTTAAGTCAGCTTTCTTTTCAAGATGAACACTTAACATTTTTCGATAATCCATTTCATAAATATGATCACCTGAGAGAATTAGAACATGTTCAGGGTTTTGAGAATCTAGGAAGGCAATATTTTGAAAAATAGCGTCCGCTGTTCCAACAAACCAGTTACTTCCTTCTTCGGTTTGCTTGGGCGCAATAGCAACTGCAGAAGAGCGAACACCGTTTAGTCCCCATTTTTCGCCGTTACCAATATAGCCTGCTAAATCAATACTTTCATACTGTGTTAAAACACCAACTGTATTGATATTTGAGTTTGAACAATTTGACATTACATAGTCAATAATGCGATATTTCCCACCGAAAAATACAGCAGGTTTAGCATTCTTTTTTGTGAGCTCGTAGAGGCGTGTACCTTTACCTCCTGCTAAAATCATTGCAACAATTTGTTTACTCATTATTCCTTCCTTTCTTTTCTAAATTGGATTTTTTAATAAATAGACTATTCCTAATTCTAATAAATCCATTTCTTGTTTAATTTGATAAAGGGTTTCTTTATCTAATTTTTCAAGAAGAATTAAGTGTTTTTCTTTAAAACGCGGAGCAATTAAAAGGGCGTAATACGAAGGTGAACTAACTAGAGCGAATGGCGTTTTTAAACCTTTAGAAAATTCTTTTACTCCATTTAAAACTGTCTCATTAACTCTGTTAATATTGCGCATTTCATTGGTAAATAGTGCAAAATCGCCTTTTTTTACATGATCGAATTGAATAACTTTTTCACTTCTAAAATTGCGTGGCGTTGGGAATGTATCATTGCGAATAACAATGTATTCATTACTTTCTTCTTTTTTAAGAAATAGGGCAGTAACAAGTTTTTTATCTTCTAAATAAAACGAAAGTAAATAAAAGATTTTATTTAAATATGAAATCTCGTATGTACGTTGGAGTGTGGCATTTTTTATATCAAAAAGTTCAAGAAAATGACGATAAATTTCAGAAATAACAGCTTTTTTATTTTTCTCCTTACTAATATCATGCATAACGATATTTGGATTAAGAACTTTTCTTATTTCTTCTAGCATTATTCGCTGTTTGCTAATGTAGTAAAGAGCAAAGAAAACGATATATAAAGCTAAGCATAAAAGTGTAAAAGCCATAATTAATAGCCCCCTAGAAAGAGCATCATCTCTAGTGGTAATTAAGCCATAATAATTTAGACCCTTAAAAATAGCATATAAAAATACGCCTATTGCAACACCAATAAGTCCAAATAAATAAACTTTTATCATCGTACGTTGCCGCTTTTTTATTAGCGTCGACAATGCATTATGGATGTTCATGTTTTCTCTCCTCTATCATTGTAGCATAAAAAAAAGACCATAAAGGTCTTTTCTTTTTATTTTGTTGTAAGCTTATCTAATTCAGCGTATAAGTGAACGCTACTTGCCTTCCGTCCACGCAAGACAACGAGCGTTTCATCAACTAATTCAGATATATCTGCTACTTTATCACTTGGAGCAGATAAGATTGCTTGTAAGTTAAATTTTCTAAGGAGACGAATTGATTCTTTAATTCTTCCGCTGTCCATTTTAGAGAACGCCTCATCAAAGATAATAATTCGTGAAGTATTACCAAGTTCTCCGCCATCATTAACGCGATAGAGTTGAGCAAATGAGGCAAGAACTGCAATATAAAATGGAGTTTGTGTTTCGCCACCCGACTTCTTCTTAAGCATTTTACTTAGACGTTGAGTTTGTCCAGTCTTATCTTTAACTATTAAGTCAAAGTCAAGATAATTTCGGTAATCTGTAAAGCGTTCAACATTAGCAAGAACGGCAGCGTTTTGATCACCAGATTTACTACTTAAGACAATTTGAGCAAATAAATCTTTCATAACATCGTCATATTTTTCAAAGAAGGCACTATCGTTATCGGTGACTTCTAGAAGAAGATCATCTTTAATCATGTCGTAATATTTACGGTAAACTGCACTTGGATTAACAGTGAAATAATAAGAGTCATTTCCAAATGTAGAAGCACTTAAGGCATCATTTAGTTCGATGATTTGATCTTCAACCGTTTCGATTGCGTTACGAAGCTTACTAATAAAGTCATCTTTAAACTGTTTAACAGCTTTTTGATAAGCATCATGAATTTTAACTTCATATTCTGGTAGTTTAACTTCTTTTAAATCATTTAGTTCATCATCATAGATGACATTATCGGTTGAGTTTGTATCATAGGTAAGACGATAATCAAGCGTATATTCTCTTCGTAATTTTACAAGTTGCGTAAAGACGTTATTAACTAAGTATTGTGCATGACCAAACTTAACACGATATTCCGTATTAATATCAATCGGACTCATACCTTTTTCTTCTAATTCTTTAAAAGCAGGTTCTGCTACATCATTGACAAAGAAAACATCAAATTCTTGATTAATTTTTTCAAGCCTTTCTTTACATACTGCTTCTACTTCTGGAATGCGATCATTTAAAAGCGTATTAATTTGGGTGTTTAATTTACCTCGCTCTTCAAATAGCGCATTCTTTTCTTCTTCTAGGGTTGCAGTATCTTCATCAATTAAATCAATTCGCTTTTGAAGACTTTCAATTTGACTTAAGTCATGCTTAGCTAACTCACTATCTAGATAAACTAGCGTTTCTTTAAGTGGATTAAGTTCCATTAAGCGTTCGATGAAATTAGCAATATTATTAATTTCGTTTGTGTTAATGATTTCTAAATTATTAGCACGAGAAATTAACTCATATAATTTTTTGTAGTTATTAATTAAACGGGTTCGCTCTTCAATTTCAAGCCGTTTTTGGTTAATTTGTGCCTCTTCTACCGCTCTACCAATAAATGAGGGTGTATATAGACGAGGATTTAATTTACCAAAACTAAAGTTTCGATAAAGGTCACAATCGGCTGTAATTCCATTTCCAGAAGCTCTTGCTTCTTCAATCGTTGCACATTTTTGAAGTCGGCCAATTAAGAAGTTTGTATAAGCTTCTGCGCCAAGATGATCGGTAATAATTTCTTCTGCTAAAGAATTCTTATAGGCTTCAAAACGGCGCTCAATAATTCGTTCTTGGTCAACAAGGGTTGTCCCATAATAGTGATAGCGATCAAGTAAACCACGAAGAATGTTATAAGCTTCTAAATAATATTCTGGTTCAACAAATAAATTGAACTTTTGACTATATAGGAAGCCTTCAATCGCATTTGTCCATTTTGGATTTTTAATATCGATTAAATCAGCAAAAAACATTACTTCAATTTTACGGTTATGACGCGAGCTTAGTTCATTTTGAAGTTCGTTTCGAATTTGAACTAGCGAGCGCTCATAGGCTTTCCCGCCGTGACGAAGGTCAATTTCTTGTTGCTTAGCATAAGCGTTTTCTTCTTCAATTTTATTAATTGTTCTAGCAAGTGAGATAAAAAGAGCACTAACTCTTTGTTTAAATAGTTGAAGAGCATCTCGCCAAACATTAAGTGCTTTTGAATCTAGCTTTGTTAGATCATTTAACCCGATATCTTTTAGTTTTTGTGATTCGCTAATTACTGTAAGAGCACTATTGTTTAAGGCTTCAATTTCACTTCGATCATCTCTTGAAAGAAGATCAAGATTAAATGTTTCAAGCATCTCGCTAATTTCCTTAGCAACAATACTAAAGCGAGTTATATATTGTTCAAGATCATTTTTAATACTTAAATTGGCGAATTCAAGTTCAGCAATTTTCTTTTTCGTTGCTTCTTTTTGCTCCATTAACTCATCAGTAATCTTATAGGTAGAGTCAGTTGCACTTTCTTGAATAAGACGCATTTTTCTGCGGCGAAGTTCAGCAATATTTACATCAACATCTGCTAAATCACTTTCAAGATTAACAAGACGCTTTTTAGCATTTTCAATTTGAGTTAAATAACTATCAAGGCGGTTTTTATCATTTTGATAAGTGGCTTTTTCAATAATATATTCAAAAAGCGCCATATTGCTCTTATTGTGTAAATATAGATCGTATGTGTCTTTAATTTCAGTTAAGCGTTCAACACGCTTTTTCATAACAAGAGCTTCATCTTCAAGTTTCTTATACTGGAGAATATTTTCTTGCATTGGAATAATGTCAATATTTTGTTGTGGATCGCAGACATATTCAGTAATAAATGTCGTAATATCAGTAATTGGAGTAAAACTAACTGCTTTCTTTAAAAGAGAGAAATAGCGATCTTTTAATCCGCCTAATTGACGTTTAAGTGCATCTTGATATTGGCGATTACTATCAAAAAATGTATATTTATTTGGATAATTTTCACTAAAGAACTGTGAAAGATCTTTGTACTCCATAGGTAAATCATCAACGATAAATTCGTTTTCTGGAATCTTATCGTTTAAAAGAAAGAAGCGATGATCATTAGTGCCGTCTTCATAAGAATCAAAAACAGCTCCTAATGTAAAGGAGACGTCATTTATATCATCATAAAATTCAAGGGCAAGATAGCTTGTAAAGCGACCGTTACGAAGATAGTGGAAACCGCCATCATCGGTATCACCAAGTTCACCGCGTAAATATCCTTTTAGAGTTCGATTACTTTTATCCATCGCTGCTTTATTAAAGAAGCGACCACTTGTATCACCCAAAAGGATAACTTGAAGTCCGTCAATTAAAGTCGATTTACCGCTCGCGTTAAGACCAGTTAAAAAGACGATTGGTTCGATATTAATTGTTTCATTCCAAAAATAGTGCCAATTTATAATTTTAACTTTTCGTAAGAGTTTCATTCTTCATCCTCCTCACTAATAGAGTCAGTAAGTTTGTCGCGTGCTGCTAATTCTTCTAACGCATTACTCATTGCAACAATTTTTTCTGAATCAACAGCATATAAAATCGAGGGTAGTAAATAGAAAGAAACATTTCCTTCATCATAACTACCACTTACTTTATCAATAACATTATGTTGAGCAAGTATTCTTAATGAGCGTCCAATAAGGCGACCATTAACTCTTTTCCCTGGCATTTGAATACCGCGATTATGCATTACCTTTAATACAAATGGCGTGGTTAGATATAAACTATCGCTACTTTGATTAGATTCTGTTCGTTCTGTTTCATAAATTAGGCGTAAGACAAAAAGAATTAATGATACTTCGCGGTCAAAACGAATACGGTTTTGACCATATTCATTAATTAAATTAAAAACGCCGCTGATAAGATCTTTTTCTACTGTCCAACCACTAAAAGAGAGATAGTCATTAATTAAATCATAATGTCGTTCAAGAAAACGAAAATCAGGATTAATTTTTATCGTCTTTTCCCGGCGATCATAATAATCCCGTACACAAAAAGATGATAAAAGTAAGTTGTTAACAACGCGAGCAAATTCATCTTGATCTTGCCGCGATAATTGTAAAATTTGTTCAGTTCCCATTAGGCTTCAAGTTCCTTTCGTTTAAAAAGTAAGTTTGGCAAGCTAAATCCATAAGAATGTACTTGTCCTTCTAATTTTTCAACCGTATAAAAACATTGTTCATCATTTGTTTTTAAAGTGGCTAAGATTAATAAAATAAAAGCATCGTAATCTGGAAGAGGAATTTCTTTAACATTAATTTCGCTATCGTCGCCAAAAGACATTTCCATAAAATCCCACACACGAGCATCATTAAAAATATTGCGGGTTTCATCTAAGAAACCTTGCATTAGCATTTCGCTAGCAGCATCAAAATCAACGATTCTAAGAGGCTCTCCCGCTTCGCGGTAGCGTCGCACAATTGGTAGAGTAACCGAATCAGGCGTAACATAGCCTTGCGTTGACATCACAACTGAATCTTGCATCGCATTTAAAATCGGCCGAATTGATTTATCAGTAATGATATATTCAGCATAAATTTTAAAAATATTATCAAGATGACCTTTAATTGTCTTGTCAGCATGATTTAAATAAAGAATCTTACTAGCAGTTGCTTTAGTGTAATCTTGATGTTTTTCATCAATTGAAGCAATCATACTTGAAAGAGTTTCAAACATGTCACAGATATAGTTAATTTGATAAATAATATCTTGTTCAGCATGTTTTGCATCTTTTTTTCTACTCCAAAGTAGCGATTGATTAACTAGTTGTTCACGAGCATCCTCATCATAGAGCCAACCTTGAAGAATTTGTATAATTGGTCGTTTAAACTTAGCAACACTATCAAATGTTTTAAGTGGATGATAGTATTTATCGCTTATTCTTGTTTTATAAATATCAAAATAATCACTTAAAATCTTGTTTGTTGAAAATATTCGTCCTAGACGATTTTGGAAAATACGAATGCTATGACCTAAAGTAACTAATTCCGTTCGAAGCTTTTTCGTATTTTCAAAAGCGCGAAGGAGTGATGTATACATAAATTCATCACGAACTTCGTCTTCCATTTTTAATTCTGTATAAGTTGAATGAACAAGTGAAACATATTCAGTTTCATCATCACGAACTAATTCATTAAGTAAAGTTAAAAAAGAAATCGCGTAACTTGGAAGAGCAATATATTCTTCTAAAGTATCAGGGTCGATTTCAATATCAATCCAGCCACATTCTTCAAGGCGACGGACAACAAAGGCGGCTTTAGTAGGAAGAGTTTCCGAAGTAATTAAACTTGTTTCTTCTTCACCTTCACTTTCAAAGTCAAGGTGCATAATTAGATCACGATATTTTTCTCTTAGTGTTCTAACATAGTCAGCTTTTTTAATTGCCATTTCATCACTTTGAAGAGCATCAAATAAAACAAGCAATGCCTCCGAATAAACTTCACGGTTTTTGCTTGCTAGTATTGAAAAGAAATTCTCTGGTATAACTGTAAATAAACTCATATAAGGTCCAAACTAAGTTTTCTATGTTTATATTATCATATAAACAATCTAATTTATAGTGAAGTTTCAAGTTTTTTATTGTTTTTTTGCTACATTTTTGTGTTAGATTTAAGAAAGTGAGGTAATAATGATTATAAAACCTGCAAAAGGAAAAATTATCAAAATTTATAGTATCTTTTTTCTTATAGCACTAGTTGTATTTTATTTTCTACCCGGCTTCCCTCTTTGGCCACCACGAGTTCCTCATTATATTATTCTTGGTGTTTGGGTTTTAGTCAGCGCGGGTTCTCTTTTTTATGCTTTAAAATTTAATTATTATGAAGTAGATAAGTCACGCATCGTGCACTTCAAAGGAAGAAAACGTCTTATTTACGATTTTAATTCAATTCTTTTTATTGACGAAACTTGGTCAAGAAAGAAAAAGACACTCCTTTTTTATACTGATAAAGGTCATGCCCGCTATTTAACACTAGATAAAAACGGTGAACTACTTGAATTAACCTTAAAACGATGTAAAAACCTAATTAGCCAAGAAGAATATCAAATTCGCTTCCCAAATACAAAAATGTAATCTTTTAGTTGCACTAAGTTCTATCTTATGATAGGATAACGAAGCGAAAGCAAATTTGAAGTGAGGTGAAGATAGATGGCTCGAATTTGTCCTGTTTCTGGCAAAGGTCCAAAAAGCGGTAATAGACGCAGTCACTCCCTCCGTGCGACACGTCGTCGTTGGGGAGTAAACTTACAAAAGTTCCAAGTCGAAGTTGATGGTGAAGTCCGTACCGTACGGATGTCTGCTCGTGCATATCGTACTCTTAACCGCACTGCCAAAAACAAATAAGAAAAAATCCGCGAAACTCGCGGATTTTATTTTTGTTTTTATTTTAAATAAAGAAATATGCTATAAATCCAACCAATAATAAAAGCATATTAATAAAGATAATTGCCCACTCCGTATATGCAAGAACAAAAAACTTTGGCCTTAAAATAATAATTGTTCCATCTTGTTGTTCAATCTTATCCATAAATGGCCATCTTTTTAAGGCAGGATTGATAGCTAGAAATGCAACAATAGCTGCTAAAATCCAACATATAATCGGTAAAATTAGCGGAGCATCTAAGTAGATTGTTTTAAAAATATAAATGCCTAAGAAAACAGCATTAACCAAAGTAAACGTAATTAAACAAGCAACAATTGCAATATGTCCCTTCATAGAACGAAGTTTAACAAAGAAGATACTTGCTCCAAGAAGAGCAGTTAGTGTCCAAGAAACAATAAGGATAATGCCAAAATAGTGGGCTAAATCAACAAAGGCATAAAAACCAAAAAGAACAAATCCTAAGGCTTGCATCATTTGCGAAAAATATAGATATATAACAAATCGTTGTTCAACCCCTTGGCTTAATTCATAAGGAAATTCATTTAAAAACGAATAGTTTCTTCCTTGTTTTGTTCGATAATTAGAAAGTGAAAAAACAATTGTTAATAGGAAAAAGATAACAGCCATTGCAAAACCTAGCGAAGTATAAACCATATTATTAGCTAGAACATTAATCATGCATTAAACCCTCAACTCGATCTTTTATTTTTGAACTACCAAATAAATAAGAGCCTGCTACTAGGATATCAACACCTTTTTCTTTACATAGCTTCGCAGTTTTATTATTGATGCCGCCGTCAACTTCAATTAAAGTGTCAAGTTTATAGCGGTCAATGTATTTACGAAGTTTTTCAATTTTGTCTAAACTAGCAGGGATAAATTTTTGACCGCCGAAACCTGGTTCAACTGACATTACTAAAACAAGATCAAGCATCTTTAAAAAAGGGAAAACTACCTCTACTCTTGTTTTAGGTTTAATACTCATCCCAACTTTTCCACCAGCTTTTCTAATCGCGCGTATTACTTTATTTCTTTCTTTATCATTTGAAAGAGCCTCATAATGAAAAGTTACAATGTCTGCGCCGGCTTTAACAAATTTAGGCCCATAAGTTAAAGGATCACTAATCATAATGTGAACATCATAAATCATATTATAGTGACCTTTTAATGATTCTAAAACAGGGAGACCAAAAGAAATATTTGGTACAAAGTGACCATCCATTACATCAAAATGAAGATAGGTAGCACCAGCTTCATAAACTTTTTCAATTTCATGATTTAAGAACCGAAAGTCAGCACTTAAAATCGAGGGAGCGACATGAACTCTACGCATATGGGCCTCCTTATTTATTAGTTTCTTCTATTAGTTTAACATAGTTTTGATAAATCATCGGTGGAATCTTACCTTCTTCTAAGGCTTTTTTAACAGCACAGCCCGTTTCGCTAAGATGAAGACAATTATTAAAATAGCATTTTCCAAAGTAGCGTTTTATTAATGGATAGTTTTGGGCAATTGCTTCTTTATCCATTGGCAGTTCAAAACTAGAAAAGCCAGGCGTATCAGCAAGATATCCGTTTTCAATTTTAAGAAGAATTACTTCTCTAGTTGTATGTCGGCCGCGGCCTAATTTTTCAGATATATCGCCTATTTCACGTTCAAATTCGGGGAATAGAGCATTAATTAGACTTGATTTTCCAACGCCAGTTTGACCCATCAAAGCACTTACTTTATTAGAAAAAGCTGCTTTTAATTTATCAAGACCAACACCTGATTTAATTGACGTAATAAAATAATCGCATGCATAACCATCTAAGTGGGCCATTATTTCTTTTATTTTTTCTTCTTCTTTTGGATCAATTTTATCTGCTTTAGTAATAACAACAAGTGGCTTAACTTCAGCAAAATAACAATAGGTAAGAAACTTTTCAACTAAAAAAAGTGAAAAAGGTGGTTTATCAACACTCATAACAATTAGAACTTGATCTATGTTTGCTACTGGAGGTCTAAGTAAAAAGTTTTTCCTATCTTCTAGACTAATGATTTGTTTAGTGTCTTTATCAAGTGATACTTTATCTCCTACGACAATATTTAGATTATGTAGATGAAGCGTTCCCTTAATAACAGAAGTAAAAGTTTCATTATTTGCTTCAATTACATAGTGCCTTCTTGTTTTAGCTATTACCAACCCCTTCATTAATCCTCCGTCGCAAAACCAAACCAGCGTACCCAAATTGAATAATGTGGTTTTAAATATTTTGGATTTTCTTTTAAATATACAATTTGATTATACATTTCTTTAACATTTTTAAAACGCTTTTTAGGTTTTTTTTTAGTTCCTTTTAAAATAAGTTTTTCTAGTTTACGTGGAATTGAAGATAAATACTTTTTGGGACTTGGAAAAGGTTCATTAATTTGTTTTATTGCTATATCAATATTTGATTGACCATCAAAAGGTACACGACCAGTAATAAGTTGAAATAGTGTGATCGTAAGAGCATAAACGTCACTTCTTACTGTTGCTTCTTCACCCTTACAAATTTCAGGAGCTAAGTATTGGGCGCTTCCAACAATTTCGGCTGAATCAACTTTTTTTGGTGTAATTGTTGTCATTGTTGCAATACCAAAATCACCAAGTTTAATCGTTCCATCAGGAAGAATATAAATATTACTTGGCTTAATATCACGGTGAATAACGCCGGCATCATGAGTTGCAATTACAGCTTGACATAATTGATCCATAATGTCGATTGCCTCAAGATAAGTAAATTTAGTTCTTGTTTCAAGTTCACTGTCGAGCGTCTTACCTTTAATTAATTCATTAATCATAAATGGTAGACCTTCGTAATTACCAACATTAAGAACAGCAACAATATTAGGATGAGATAGTGTCGCACTAGCTCTAGCTTCAATTTCAAAACGCTCGACATTTTGCGAATCTTTAGCAGTTTCTGGTTTTAAAAACTTAATCGCAACCATTTTTTTAGTATAAATATCAAAAGCTTGGTAAACAATACCCATGCCACCTTCACCAAGAAGATCTTCAATTCGATAACGTTTATCAATAATTGTGCCAATTTTAATCATTGTCACTCTCCCAGAGGGCGACGGCGATATTATCAGTTCCACCTTTATTGTTGGCTAAGGCGACTAACATTTCTGTTTTTTGTTCTACATTATCAGTTGTAGATAAAATTGCTTGAATTTCTTTATTGTTGACAAGATGATAGAGCCCATCACTACAAAGTAGTATTGTTTCACCGTTGTAATTATGAATTTTTATATCTAAATTTACACTCGGTGTATTACCAAGAGCATTAATAATTACGTGACGGAGTGGATGGCGGAGAGCTTCTTCTTTACTTATTTGTTCGGTTCTAACCAAATATTCAACATAAGTATGATCTTGAGTTAATTGAATTAGTTCATCATCTTTAAGCATCAAAGCTCTAGAGTCACCGATATTACTTACGACCATTTTATTACGGCGTATAAGAGCGGCTACTAGAGTAGTTCCCATTTTTTCTTCACCTTCAGTTTGAAGAGATTCACCAAATATAATTTTATTTGCATGACGGATTTGCTTAGTTAAGAAACTTTTTGCAGTATTTATACTACGAAATGTTTCAATTCTGCTAAAGGCATCGCTTAATGTATCAACAGCGATTTTACTAGCAATTTCACCTCTTTTATAGCCGCCGATGCCATCGGCAACAACTAAAAGAACATCACCAGCAGCATTAAGAGTAATTTTGGCACAGTCTTCGTTATGAGGGCGGACGAGTCCACGGTCACTACGAGCACAAAATGTTCCTTCAAATCGATTCATATTTATTTCTTTTTGGCTCGAAGTTGACCGCAAGCAGCGTCAATATCTAAGCCAAATTCCTTTCTTGTATTTGTGTAGATGCCTCTTTTAAATAGATAATCTTTAAAGGCTTTGATCCGGTCATCTGAAGATCTTTTAAAGCCTAGTTCTTCAACCTCGTTATAGGGAATAAGATTTACAAAAGCAAGCGTACCTTCAATTAAAGTAGCAAGATCTTCAGCATCACCTAGCGAATCATTTACATCTTTTAATAGGATATATTCAAATGTTGTTCTTTTATTAGTTTCTTTTTCAAAATAGCGAACTGCTTCCATTACTTCTTCTAATGGATATGCTCGATTAATTGGCATTAAACTATTTCGTTTTAGATTCGTTGGAGCATGAAGACTAATCGCAAGTTTTGCTTGTAAGCCAATGTGTGCAAATTCTTTGATTTTACTTGGAATTCCACATGTTGATACCGTTAAGTGACGAGCACCTATTTCAAGAGCACGATGATGATTCACTGTTTTAAGAAAGTTAACAACATTAGTAAAATTATCAAATGGTTCGCCTGTTCCCATAACAACAACATGACTAATTGGCGGTTCTCCTTCTTTTGCTAAAATTTCATTTAGTAAAAGAACTTGACCAACCATTTCTCCACTTGTAAGATCACGCTTCTTTTTAAATAGGCCAGAAGCACAAAATTTACAGCCCATGTTACAACCAACTTGACTAGAAACACAAGCCACATTTCCATACCTATAGCGCATTAATACTGTTTCTACATGGCTTTTATCTTCAAATTCAACAAGAAGTTTTAAGGTTTTATCTTCGCTTAATGATTTTGTAGCAACTATAGGTAACTTAAAATTAATTAGGCTAGCTAATTTTTCTTGTGATGATTTTGAAATATCACTCATTTTATAAAAATCAGTGACATTCTTTTTATAAATCCATGTAAAAAGCTGTTGAGCACGATACTTTTTTTCGCCGATGCTTGGCATAAACTCTTCAAGTTGTTCAAAGGTAAAATCGTAAAAATTACGCATTATTATCCTTTTCTAGGCGGACGAAAACAGCAGTAAATGTAAGTGCATTATCTATTTCATAAGGCATTGTTTTCATAGTTAGAGCAAGGGCAAATTGAGGATGTTCATTTGCAAATGTTTCAGCTTGCTCACTAGTTTCAATAGCGGTACTTGTTGTTACATTAAAAAGTAAGAATCCCTGCGTGGCAACAAGAGGAGTTAAACTAGCTAATCTTTCTTTAACAAACGCAGCTTTTTCACTGTGGATATCAATTTTCCAATTAACAAAAAAGTCAGGTGAAAGTCTAATAGCGTTGTAATTACTTGAAGGTGCTACATAGTAGACAACATCGAATTTACCTAATGTTTCAAGGTCTTCAATTTTGTTTAAGTAAAGAACTTCAACATTATCTAACTTAAATTTAAGTTTAATTGCATTACAAATAGCAAATCTTCTTCTACTTGTCGTAATAACACTTATATGGGTGTCAGTTTCACATTGAATTGCTAAATCAAGAAATAGAGAACTTTTTTCATCTTCAAAACAAACAACTGAATGAGGATTTAGACTTTGGATATAGTCGCTAATTTTGGCCTCATAAAGGGAAAGTGAATAAACATTCATCTCTTTATATGGAGTTGTTTGTTTTATACTTTTTTTACTCGTATAAACATAAGAATTTTTTAAAACACCTGGTTTAAAGTCTTTATTAGTTTCAAAAAATTCTTCAACTTTAACAAGTTTAGGATTAATTCTTCCGCAGATGGTAAATGGTTTTCTGGTCGCATCAAGAACTTTAATTGTTTGTTTTTTACCTAATTCTTCAATCCAAAATTCAATTAGCAGTAAGGGATGATTATAACGAAGCGACAAATTAAGTGGTGACAAATAGTGGCTTTTTGAAGGATAAAGCGCGTTTTTGTCGCTTTCAAGTAGAATATTACTTTCAATAATTAGTTTAGCCTCTTCTTCATTTAATGAAATTAAATACTCTTCAAATTCATCTTTATTAATTTCAACACTTTTTAAGAAAAAGCTATTTGCAAAGTATATTAAAAGTGCCGCTAAAGTTTTTGTGCTAAAACTAACTTCAGGTAAACGGACACTTAAAAAATACATAAAAAGCTCACGACGAAGCAATGATTGTCTTAAAAGAAATTTTAATTTTCTTTCATCTTCCTTTTGGATTTCTTTTGAACGCCTGATAACTGCTATCGAATTACTATATGTTTCTTCACCCGATAAGATTTTTTCAAGGTATTCAATAATTATTTTTACTTGTTTCATATTTGCCACCTTAGTGTTATTTTAACACTACCCGAATTTAATTAAAATAGCAAAACAAAAAAAGCGGTTATTCTTTGAATACCGCTTATCTTGTTTTAAGGTTTATTTAGTCGTGTTTATCGCAGTTATTTTGTTTATCGTCTTTACTTTTTTCTAGGTCATGACCTGCAAAAACATCACCCATGAAGACTTCATCATAGCCTCTATGATCATCTTCACTTTCTTGTTCTTCTTCATAATCTTCATTTTCTTCGTTGTATTCATCATCTTCATGAATATGATATGAAGTAATAAAACGAGGGTATTCAGCATTTATTGAGCCAAATGAATGACCGTGTTCAAAGTAAACGAACTGAATATGAGTATTAATTGCCACTTGCTCTGTAGCACTTAAAAGAATATCTGCTAAATCTTCTTCTATTTTTTTCGTTAGACGGGTATCACATTCTACATAAATAACAGCTTGCCAGCTTGTTTGTTCAACACCGCGATGGAAAATATATTCAGCAGGGGCGATAAAAATAACTTCTTCATTTTCTAACTCTAAAACGCGAATAATTTCATCAGTTTCTTGTCTTGCAATTCTTCCTACAATGTAGGGATCTAGGCCATAGGTACGAATAATTATCATAATTTTCTCCATTTAGATTATATCAAACATCCAAGGGATCAACATTAATTAAAATGTCAAAGATGTTTCGAGAAATAATCGGTTGTAAAAGTTTAAATAAAATAGGCTTAATTTTAAAATAGTTACGATGCTTAATAATTAGGCGTTTATAAGGTAGTCGAGACCTTGGGTGATAGTCGCTTTCTGAAGGACCTAAAACAATGATTTCATTTTTAAGTTCTTTAAGTAGTAAAGCTTTCATTGTCCCTAATGTTTCCTCTAATAATGCTTCATCTTTTCCACCTAATTCAATAACAATTAAATGATAGTAAGGTGGGAGTGCATTTTGCCGTCTTATTTCCATTTCTTTTTTAAAGAATGCTTCATAATTTTGTTTAGCTCCATAACTAATGGCGTAATGATTAGGATTTGCAGTTTGAATGATTGCAATTCCTTCTTTATCAGCACGGCCACTTCTTCCTACAACTTGGGTTATTAATTGAAATGTTCGTTCGGCACTTCTAAAAGAAGGAATTGCAAGAGAAATATCAGGATTAACAACACCAGACAAGGTGACGTTAGGGAAATCATGACCTTTTGCAATCATTTGTGTACCAATTAAAATATCAGCGACTCCATTTGCAAAAAGATTAACGATTTTACCTGCTTGTTCTCTTTTATTTGCTTCATCGCTGTCAAGACGAAGAATTGAGGCCTCAGGATACATTTTTTGGATATCTTCAAAGATTTTTTGCGTACCAAAGCCAGAATAATTAATTTTTTTGCTTAAACAACGCGGACATTGACGAACAAAATTTGTTCGATATCCGCAGTGATGACACTTTAATTCATTATCTTTACTATGAAGTGTTAAGGTCGTATCGCATGTTGGACAACGAAAAACATAATCACAATTTCGACACGCAATATATGGAGCATAACCACGACGATTAACAAGTAAAATTACATGTTCTTTTCGATTTATCGAGTCATTTATTGCAGCTTCAAGTGGCTTTGAAATAAATGGAGATTTTTCGCAAATTAACTTTACATCACTTAAATTAACAATTGTGGTCTTAGGAAGAGGTTTTTTGTTAATTCTTTTCGTTAGTTTTAAATAACCATAGACCTTTTTTTGTGCTCGTGCTCTAGTTTCTAAACTTGGAGTAGCGCTTCCTAAAAGTACTTTTGCATTAAATAGTTTTGCACGCATTATAGCGACAGTTCTAGCATCATAATATGGGGTAATATCTTGTTTATAAGTCTCACTATGTTCTTCATCAATTATAAATAAACCAATTTTTGAAAGTGGAGCAAAAATAGCACTTCTTGCACCAATAACAATATCAACTTGTTCATTTTTAATTCTTCGATATTCATCATATTTTTGGGCATCGGTTAAGCCGCTATGAAGAACTGCAACATTTGTAGTAAAGCGCGATTTAAAATAGTTGACCATCCCGTCCGTTAGAGCAATTTCAGGAACTAAAAGTAACACTTGTTTCCCTCTTGCAATGCATTGTTTTGCGAGTTCAACATAAACCTCAGTTTTTCCGCTTCCAGTTACTCCTTCTAGAAGATAAGTTTCATAGTTTGTTTCATTGAATTGGTCTATTACTTTGCGTTGATCCTCGGTTAAATCAAATCCTTCAATTAAATCGCTATCTTCAATGTTATAGCGATATACTTCACGCTCTTTAAAATAGACTTTTCCAAGTTCACTTAATTTATCGATAATTGATGGTGAATAATCGCTTTTTAGTGATGCGCCATTATAATATAAATCTTTTAATACTTCTGCTTGTCTTTTTGTTAGACCATTAGTGTCATTGTTTAATGCAACAACTAATGTTCGAGTTTTAATTTTAGGTTTAGAAGAAAAACTTTTTTTCGGACGTAAACTAGGTGGAAGCATTGCCTGAAGAACAGCTATTTTTGATGTAAAATAATAACTAGCTACTTGTTCAGATAACAAGACTAATTCAGAAGTTAAAATTGGTTTATCATCGATTACTCGATCAATTTCTTTAATTACAAACCCTTTTTCTTCTTCAAGTTCTTTAATACTTTTAGTTGTTTCTTCTACTTTTGTAACATAGCCTACAATTTTTTGATTATTAAAATTAATAAAAACTCTTGTCCCTACGCTTAAAGGTTCCTTTCCCTTATAAGAATAAGTAAAAGGACGGTTTAGACTAAGTCGAGGGTGTTCAATCAATACTTCAAGAATATACATAGTTTTATTTTAATTTATTAAGTATAATCGCTTCTATATCTTTAGCTGCTTGTTCTACTGTGTCATTAATAACAATAAAATCATAGTGTTTTTGCATTATTAACTCCTCTTTTGCACGTTTTAAGCGTTTTTGAATTGTGGCTTCCTCTTCTGTACCGCGACTTCTAATTCTATTTTCCAATTCCTCAATTGAAGGAGGAATTAAGAACACTAAAACGAGATTATCACCTTTTACATTTTCTTTTACTTGTAGGGCACCTTGAACATCGATTTCTATAAAAACGTTATATCCTTTATCTAGTAATTTTTCAACATAATCTTTGGGTGTTCCGTAACGATTATTAACAAATGTAGCATGTTCTAAAAAGTTATTATTTTTAAGATTTTGATCAAAAACTTCCTCGGTTACAAAAAAGTAATCAACACCATCCTTTTCACCTTGTCTTGGTAGTCGTGTTGTCATTGAAATAGAAAAAACTAATTTTAAATCTTCATTTTCCATTAGTTTTTTTCTAACAGTTCCCTTGCCTACACCACTTGGGCCACTTAAAACAATAATCAATCCTTTTTTAGTTTTCATTTCTTAAATCCTACATTTCTATTACCTATATTATAACCAACTAATTATAAATTGTAATATAATATAGCAGAGAGGTTTAAATGACTTTTTTAACAAATAGTGATGTTCAAAAAATTGCGGAAATCCTAAATGAAACGCTTCGCTTTACTTTTGTAAGAAAGGTTAAGCAGTTAGGTAAAAATTTATTTCTTATTTCTTTTTCTAAAAAAAACACTCATTTACTTATTGCTTTAAATAATGATTTTCCCTTTGCAATGTTAAGTGAAGATACAGATTTAAAAGTCGATACTCCATCAAGCTTTTTTAATGAATTAAACCGTTTGCTCAAAAATGCACTTCTTAAAAATATAACCGCCTTAGAAAATGAAAGAATACTTAAAATAAATTTTGAAGTTAGCGATAAGTCATTACAAAAAGTGCCACTATTTATGTATATTGAACTTATTCCGCACCATGCAAACATTATAATAACGGATGCTGATGACAAGATTTTACTAGCGTTTCGTTATTCAAAAAATGTTGATGCTAAGAAGATAATTAGACGTAATCAAACATATGACTTTATACCAAACAAAGTATTTAATTCTTATCCACGTACTTTGACTGATGACGAATTACTTCTTCTTTCAATAAACTATATAAAAAATAATTATCATAATATTTTAAAAGATAACTATAAAGAAGTTTTCAATTCGATTTCTGTACGCCTTGAACGAGCACTTAGAAAGAAAAAAGTCTTGGAAAACGAGCTTAAAAGAGCTATGGATCCTGAAGATATGGTTGAACAAGCTAATTTACTTCTTACTTACCAACCTAAACTTGAAGGCACACGCATAAAATTAGAAAACCATATTATTGAAGTCGATCCATTTATCAGTGCAATTGAAAATGCTAATAAACTATTTCGTAAAGCAAAAAAGCAAAAAAATGCTATTAAGTTTTTAAAAGAGCAAATTATCCTAAATGATTCGGTTATAACAACCTTAACAAAGGTAAGTTCAAATTTGGAAAATGCAAGTCAAGACCAAATTGAACATATAAAAAATCAATTAAGGAAAGAAAAACAGATTGATAAAGAGTTCATAACTCCTAAACATATCCCTTATTTTACAATGTTTAAAGGGGTTAAAATTGGCTACGGACGCATGAGCATACAAAATGATTATTTAACTTTTACACTAACTAAAAAGGAACATTATTTTCTCCATGTAAAAGATTATCCTGGTGCTCATGTAATAATTTTTGATAGTAATCCAACAGATGAAATATTATTAGTAGCCGGTTGTTTAGCACTTTACATTTCTTCAATTGATATAGGTGAGGTTGTTTATACTCAAGTAAAAAATCTTAAAAAGGCAGGTGCTCCTGGACTAGTTAAAATGTCTAAATATAAAACATTTAAGGTTGATGTAAAAAACGCACCAATTGATATGAAAACACTCTTAAGTAAGAGTGAACGATTTTAGTCTTTTTGAATTTCATCAAATAAGAAATTCTCACCCTTTATTACTTCGCTTTCCGCTAAATTAGGAAAGTTTTTTTGTCTTAATACTTCATATAAAACTAAGGCGACACAATTAGATAAATTTAAGCTTCTTGCATCATCTACCATAGGAATTCGAAGGCATTTTGCATAATTTATCCTTAAAATGTCATGATTTATACCTGAAGATTCACGACCAAACATCAAATAAATATCTTCCTCAATTTTAGAATAATCAATATCAGAATATGTTTTGTTTCCGTATCGACTAATATAGAAAACATTTTTGTTTTCATTCATTTTTAAAAACTCTTGATAATCTTCATAATAAACAAAATCAGTTTTTTTAATATAGTCTAATCCTGCTCTACGAAGGTGTTTTTCTTGTAGTGAAAAAGGAATTGGACCAATGATATGAAGTTTGGTACCACTTGCTACACAAGTCCTCATTATGTTGCCAGTATTTTCAGGTATTTCAGGATGATATAAAACAATATGAATCATGCTTATATTATATATTATTTTAATTAGTTATATATTAGAAAAAAAGAGTGCAAGCACTCTTTTTACATTATCTTTTTATCTAAAATTATTTTTTATCAACGAAAACACGCTTGTACCTATCAATCGCTTCAGTAATAATTCTTATTGCATAGTCGCGATCTTGCACTTGATGAACAACTGTTTCTTTTCCTTCTAGCGTTTTATAAACTTGGAAAAAATGGCGTATTTCTTGAAAGATATGTTCAGGAAGTTCCTTTATTGAACGATACTCAAAATATGTTGGATCGTTTTCACATATAGCGATTATTTTTTCATCAATTTCACCACCATCAACCATTCTAATAGCACCAATTGGAATACAGTTAACAATTGTTAAAGGAATTATTGGTAATGAACAAAGAATTAAGACATCAAGTGGATCATTATCACCTGCATAGGTACGAGGAATAAAGCCATAGTTTTGTGGATAATGAGTTGAAGTATATAAAACACGATCAAGTCTTAACCTTCCAGTCTCTTTATCTAATTCATATTTACCTTTGCAGCCTTGTTCGATTTCAACAACTGCAATAAAGCGTTCAGGGGTGACGCGTTCAGGATTTACATCATGCCAAATATTCATATTTGCCTCCTAATAATACTCTACATTAAAATTATTACAATTTCTACGGTCTAATTACCTTATCCGTTCGTAGTGTGCTTAATTGTACTATATTTTTGATTAAAAAGATACTCTTAATAAATTGGTTAATTAAATGGTTTAGATTATAATAGTTTTATGAAAATTAAGCGTTATTTAATTAGTTTACTAGTTCTACTTGTTTTGCCTCTAACTAGTTGTGGCAATAAGGATAAGACTGTTGGTCTTAGTAATTTACTTATTTCTGAAAGAGTTGAAGGTGAATCGTATTTAATCCCAACTACAGATAGGAGAATTGAAGCTCTATTAAATGGAGGTGATGATTTTGCCCTCTATTTTGCAAGTCAATACTGTCCACATTGTACAAAAGTTAATCCCGTTATGGATAATTATGCAAAAGAAAATAACATAGTAATCAATTATTTTAATATGAGCGGATCTCTTGACTATATGCTTAGTTCAGGAATGTTAGATATATTTGGCAATGGTTATCCATCCTTATATCTAATAAGTAACGGATTAATAAAAGAATCATATATTGGTTCAAATAAACTAGATACAAACAAAAAAATTGAACTTATTTTCGATCGTTATACATATAAAAGTAATTTTACATATGTATATTCCTTAGATGAAATTGACGAACTTACAAGTTCAGAAATTACTCTTGTTTTTATTAATGGTGAAAGCGAAAATCAAGTTTCAAATTTTACGCAATATATCCGCGAAACGCTCAAAAAATGTAAAAAAGATATCTATTTTGTAGACCTTTCTTATGATTTTGAAATTACTCAAGAAGAGCTTTTAACTCGCTTAGGAATCGAAAACCTTGAACTTCAAGCTGTTCGATATAAAGAAAAAAGCATCATCTCAAATAGCCAATACAATAGCGATGAGAAAGATGCTTTTATAGATTTTATAATTAATAACTAATCACTTTCATTACGATGTTCATGAACAAGCCATGTTCTCGTTGAGGGAGTGATTTTATTATCTTTAAGCGTTTTAATAACCGCCTCATTTAAAACAAAAAGTGTATCCCAATAATCATTAACATGAGTATAAAAACGAATAATGACTTCGAATCCGTATTCATTAAACCCAAAAACTACAACGCTAGGTGCTGGACTTTCTAAAATTCGTTCTTCTTTATTAATTAGTTCCGTAAACATGTTTTTAATCATGTCTGGTTCATATTCATATGAAAAATTAAGTCTAACCTGACCTCTTCTTGTTACATTAAGGGAGTAATTTGTGATTGCATTATTAACAATAAATTTGTTTGGGACAAGAATGCGTTGATTATCTGGTGTATCAAGAGCAGTATGAATTAAACCAACTCGACGAACAGAACCCATCTTATCAGCAACTGCAATAAAGTCACCTGTTACAAAAGGTTTACTTGTAAGTAGAGTTACACCTGCAGCTAAGTTTCCAATTAAATCTTGTAAAGATAAACCAATTGCTAAAACACCAGCAGATATAATTGAGGCTAGCCCTGCTAAATTAACATTCAAAATTAAAAGAACGATAATTGCTAAGCCGAATCGTAAAAGAACGCCAACTAAACTAATAACAAATGCGCGAGCACTTCTATCAACTTCACTTTTCTTAATACGGCTTGCTTTTCTTAAAATAGCAATAAAAAGTTTAATAAGATAATGGCCACCTATTAAAACTAAAAGCGCAATAAGGGTACGCATCAAAATATCAGTTCCGTTATTTTGAAAGAATTTAATTAGGTCATTCCACCACGTTTGTAAATCAATTAAATACATCATAAATACCACCTTGTTGCATTTTAACACGAAACACTAATTTGTTTAAGAAATAATGCTTTGAAAAAAGGCTTAAACACATTATAATTATGATACGACCGCTACCATAGTAGCCCCCAACCAATAAGGTCTAAAACTTAATAGGAGGATTTTTAATGAGTTTTACAATTACTTACAATGGCAAACAAAAAGTATATGACTCCAAAGTTCGCATTCTTGATATCGTAGGTACAAGCCACGATTATATTTGTGCACTAGTCAATAATCGTGTTCGCGAACTTACATATGAAGTTTACTTTAATGCCGAAATCGTCGCTTTAACGCTAGAGCATACGGAAGCAGTCCGTGTTTATCAAACTTCTCTTCGTTATTTAGTCGCGATGGCCCTAAGCCGAATTCGTCCAGAATTAGATATCCGTTTTTCATATAATATTTCTCGATCGATTTTCGTGCAAATTTTAAATGGTACCAAAATGGCAGACCGTGAATTAGCAAATGATTTACGAGCAGAAATGATGCGCATTATTGCAGCAGACTATCCTATGAATCGCCACGTTGTCCCAAATGATGAAGCTTTAAAAATTTACGAAGAACGTGGATTTAAAGATAAAGCTGCTATTTTAGGATATCGACCAGAGAAAACGGTACATTTTTATGAATGTGATGGTTATTTAAACTATATGTATGGATACATGGTTCCATCAACTGGCTATTTAGATAAATGGCTAATAAGAAACTATGCTCCAGGTTTAGTTATTCAATATCCACGTGCAGAACTAAAAGGAGAAATCCCCCCATTTGAAGACGCACCAACATTTGGTCGTACCTTAAAAGAATCTCATAGATGGGCACAAGCAACTCAGTTAGATAACGTTGCTAACATTAATGAAGCGATTAAAACTGAAGCCGGAACTATTGAACTTATTAACTTAAGTGAAGCTCGTCATTATCAACAACTTGCTGAACTTGGCGTTCGAATTACCCAAACAAATAGCGATATTCGCCTTATTTGTATCGCAGGACCTTCAAGCAGTGGAAAAACCACTTTTGCTAATCGCTTACGCATTGAATTAATGAGTAGAGGCCTTAGACCAATTCGTGTCTCTATTGATGACTACTATCTAACACGTGATAATGCGCCACTTGATGAAGACGGAAAACCTGACTTAGAATCAATTTATGCTCTTGATATTGATTTATTCAACCAAAATATGTTTGACCTCATTAATGGTGAGGAAGTTCAACTACCTCACTTTGACTTTATTCAAGGCAAGCGTGTACCTGGACGTCTTTTAAAAGTTGAACATGATCAACCAATTATCATTGAAGGCATTCATGCCCTTAACGATATGCTCACAGATAGTATTCCAAAACACCAAAAGTTTAAAATCTATATCGCGCCACAAGCACAAATTAACTTAGATAATCATAACCCAATGTCTCTAACTGACTTACGTCTACTTAGACGAATTGTTAGAGATAAAAAATTCCGTAACGCAAGTGCTCATGAAACAATTTCCATGTGGCCAAGTGTACGAAAAGGTGAATTCAAGTGGATTTATGATACTCAAGAAGGAGCTGACTTTGTTTATAACTCATTCTTACCATTTGAACTACCTGTTATGAAAAGAAATGGTCTCCCTGTTTTAGAAGAAATTCAAAGAGACAGTGAATATTGGCCAGTTGCAGAAAGATTAATTAGGATGCTTAAATACTTCGTTGAACTTGATGAAAAATGGGTTCCTTCAAACTCATTAATTCGTGAATTCATCGGCGGTAGTTGCTTCCAAGACGTCTAAAATTATTTAAATAATACAACAAAAAAGCCCTCTTTTATGCAAAACGAAGGTTTATAAAGAAAAGAGGGCTTTTTATTTTTTCATAAGTTTTCGTTCTTGTTTAAGAATGTTATGGAGTTCTGATAAATACACTTTTCTTAATAGTTCATAAGTTTCTTTTTCTTTACTTTCAATAACTGAGACATAAAAATTATAGAAAATTTCTTCAATTCTTAAGAATGCTTCATATAAATTTACTATTGTTAAGCGGCCAAAAAAGTCTCGTCTAGAATAGAAAAGTAATGGAGAACTATGAGTAACTTCACTTGCTCTTTGATAAGTATTTGAATATTGTTCTAAACCGGCGATTTTTTGTATTCCATCACGGAAATTTAGTTTAACTTCATAGTTTTCTGGTAATTTCTTTATCTCATAAAGCCATCCATATTCAATAAAACGTTTAATGTCCTTACTTTTAAGATTATGATCTTTTAGTTTTGTTTTAATCTCAACAAAAATTTTATCAGTTGTTTCTTTATCATAAAGTAAATTATAGGCTGCTCCATAGCGCATATGTCTTAAGTAGGCTTCAATAAGAGGTAGCCCGTGACGAATTAACAAAATTAAAGTTGCTTCTGTTTCATGAAGTGTCCGCCAAGTTGTAAGAGCTTCCGTTTCAAAACCATTTACCAAAAGAGTAGTTATTGTTTTACAAAGAACAAATGCTTTTGAAAGCATATCAATAATTAATGTTCTTGAAGGATCTTGTTTTTTAAATAAATCAAGCTTATTTAAAATAAAATTAGCATATACATTAAGTGATGTTATGGGTGTATCAACGCTTGTATAAATTGCTTTGTTATTATATGAAAAATTCGTTAGTGATGAATATTTATCAAGTACAGTATTCATTAAAATTAAGATAAAATCTTCATTTTCTTTTGCTACTTCAATTTGTTCACGAGTTAAATCTTGTACTCGGTAATAAAAATCACGGATTAGATAACCAATAAATGTATATTGATTTAATTTTTCAACGTAAATTCTATCACTATATTCACCAATAATTAAATATGATTCAATCATTGCTTCATAACATTCACGTAAAAAAGTAAAATCATCATCATGAACCTTATAAATTTTTAAAATCATATTAAAATCTTCAAGAGGTAAAGTAAGTGAATCAATTAAAGTTTTTTTATCTTCCATATTTTTATAATACCATATTAGAGTTTAATTTCCTTTGTCTCGCCCGTTAGTAAAGCAACAAGATGTGCTTCAATTTTCTTTTTGAATTGCTTTTGTAGATAGGAGGCATAACGTTTAACTTGTTCGATATATGAGGGGTGTTCTAAATTTTTAAGTTTATAATCTAGCAAAATGATTTTATTATCCAAATTAATAAAGCAATCAATAAAGCGCAAACCGCCTTCTTCATCAACAAATGGGTATTCTTGGAATACATTATCGTTTGTTGCTTTTTTAAAGAAAGATAATCCAATAATTTTTTCTATTATTCTATAATGTCCTTTATCTTTAATAAATGATAGATCTCGTGTATCAAAATTGATGTTTTCAAGAAGTTCATGAATAGTATTACCTAATTCAAGAGCATCAAGTGAAACTTCTTCTATAATTTCAGTTTTCTTATAAACAGAGACTTTCTTTCGATTATTTTCTAAATCATTTATATTAAAAATAATGTCTTTTTGTTCAATTAATGCAGGTTTTGTTAGCTTTGGTTCTAAGATTTTTCCATCACTCATTTTTTCAAACAAGTACGGGCTTAATTTTAATAAATGTTCGATTGAGTCAACATCAGATAATGTATTAACTTTATCGTTTTCCTCATTAGATGTAACAATAATGATTTTTTCTTTTGCTCTTGTTAGGGCAACATAAAGTAGCCAGATTGCTGAAAGAATATCTTTTTTTCTTAATTCATTTAGTGATATTACTTTTGTAAGAGATGATCCGTTTTCTATGTTCGTTGGAAAAATAAATCCTACATTATCATCATATCGTATTCTTTTTCTACGATCTGTTTTTAAAAAAGTTGTAAAATTACTAGCATAGTAAACAATAGAATACTCTAAGCCCTTCGATCCATGCATTGTTTGTAGACTAACAACATTTTCTGCTCTTTTAATTGATGATTGTTCAATAGGAATATCTTCTTTTATTAATTTTTCAAAATAAGTAACCAAATCATCGATAGAATAACCATATCTTTCCATATTTTCAATAATCGCTAATAGTTTTTGTAATTTATATGTTTCTTCTTCAATATCACCTAAAAGGAAAATTTTGTCATAAAATTTAAATTCTTCTACTAAAGATGTAACAATTTGATATAGGGGAGCATTTCTATATTGATCAACCAATTCTTTAATTTTTATTATTATTCCATCAGAAAGTAACTCATCTAAATTACCTTTTATTAATTTATAAATTTTTTCGTCGTTATATTGACAAAGAAATCCACGTGCTATACTTGTAAACGCGTGTTTAAATCCTATATCATAATTACCTTTTTTTACATTATTAAATAAAACTACAATATTTTTTAAAGCGAAGAAAATATCATCTTCACTAATATTATTTCTTTGAAATTTGAATAAGGGAATTTGGTACTCTTTAAAAACCTTTTCAAATTTATCAGAATGAGTTCTTGTTTTAATTAAAATTGTAAAGTCTTTGTACTCGCAAGGTCTTAAACCTTTCTTAAAATCAAAAACCATAAAATTATTTCTTATTTTATTTGTTATATCTGAAGCGATAATCCTAGCTTCAAGTTCTGCTTGTTCAGCACTTATTAGACCTTCTTTACTATAAGTTAAAACATCTAAATTATAATTTTGGTTTGTACGACCTTCATTTTTGTATTTAGCATTACCTGCAACAATGTCTTTAGCATACTCATTTTCCTCACCTAAATATGGTTTAATCAAATGACTAGTTAATTTTTTAACATCTTCAAGAACTTCACCACGAGATCTAAAATTATCAATTAAATCATATTTGCGACCGCCATCATTTTTTGAATATTGTTCGTATTTATTTTTAAAGTTTTCTATATTAGCGTTTCTAAACTCATAAATACTTTGTTTTACATCTCCGACCATATAAACATTATCGTTACTAATTCTTGTAATTAATTCTTCTTGAATATCATCTGTATCTTGATATTCATCAACAAAAATAAATTTATATTGATTTCTAAGTTCGGCTCTAACATTTTCGTTTTTAACAAGTTCAGTCGCAAAACGTGCAATATCACTAAAAAGAAAAGCGCCATATTTATATTTGAAACGTTCTAAACCATCATCAATTTCTTGATATAAATCTAGAAGTGCTCTAGCGAATGGCTTTGTACGATAAAAATCATCATAATAAGCTTTCTTATTTCCTAATGTAAAATAGTTTTCTTTTATTTTGGTAATTCCTCGACGAAATCTTTCAATAATTTTTACCGCTTCAGGTTCATTTTTTCTTAAATTTCTTGTAAGATCTGGCTGCTTATAATTACTAAAATATAAGGCATATTCATCAAATTCTTTTTTGGTTGATAAAAATTCGATAATTTCTAAATATTTTTCTTTTTCATCAATATTCGGAAATTCACTTAATATTTTTTTAATTTGATTTATATCTTCATCAAGTTGTTCTTCAAATTTTATAAAAAGCCGATCAAAATTTTTATCTGTATAATGTTGTTTAACATTGTAAATAAATGTTTTTTTATCAACTGCTGCTTCGGCAGCCTCCTTAATTGATTTAATTGCTTCAAAGATAACATCATCATTATGACGAACAAATGTCTTGACTAGAAAACGAAAATCATCGCTTGGGTTTTCATAGTTACTTTCAAAGACTTCAACATATAATTTTTGAAACTCTAATTTATAAATTGTTTCATCAACTATTGATATATCTATTGGCAAATTGAGCAAATAACCATATTTTTGCACGATTTTTAAAGCAAATGCATCAAATGTTGTAATTTCACAAGCATCAACTAAATTAGCAATTTCTTTTGTCTTACTATCTTCTTTTAGTTTTGTTCTAAGCCGTTCACGAAGCTCATCGGCTGCTAAATTTGCAAAGGTAATTAAGAGTACTTGATCAACTGCAACATCCATTCTTAAAAAGATTTGATGTAATCGTTCAATTAAAATAGCTGTTTTACCTGAACCAGCACCAGCTGAAACAAGAATATTACCTGGTTCAAGTGACATTGCTTCTTGTTGAGCTTTTGAAAATTCATGATATTCCATCTTCTTATTTACCTTCTCCTTTCGTACTAGCTTCGAGTTTATTCAAATCTAAAAAATCTTTACTTCTTCTAAAGCATACATCTTTAAATTCACAGTAAAGACATGCGTCAAGGCTATTAGATTCAATAATTGGTTGAATCTTAAACTCACTATTTCTAATTCTTTTATTTGCTTCTTCAACTTTTTCAAGAGCTTGAGATTTCTTTTCAATAAAATAATCTTCGCTTGCACTTTTCGCTTTTGTAAAATTGCCCGTTGAGGTTACTAAGCCATCGATAAAACCACCCAATTCATAGTCAGGATCAAAATAACGTAATCTATTGCTATCATTAAGTGTTTTACCAATAAATTTTAAAATTGAATAGTAATAATTTTCTTCTTCCTTTTCTGATTCAAAAATAAAATTTTCATTATCTCTAATTTTTTGAATATAAACACCTAAAATTTTATCATTACTAAATTTAAGGTTATTACTTATTAATAAACAATAAATTGGTAATTGTAAATTTAAGCCATAGTCAATAAATTTATCTTTATAAGTAGAATTACCTGTCTTATAATCAATCAAAATTAAATTTCGATTATTTTTTTCACCAACAACATATAGTTTATCAACTATCCCTTTTAATTTTGTTTTTGCATCAATATTAATTTCTAAAGGTAATTCTTCATGTTCTTCAATTAAAGACATTTTTTCTTTTAAAATTGAATGAAATTTAATAGTACTCCTTAATAGACCTTCATAACCTTCCATAATTATTCGATCGCGATTAGAAAGCTGCATTTCCTTAAGCAATTCAACAAATCGGGTCTTAAAATCAAAATTCGGGGCTTTAGATTCTTCTAATAGTTTATGGGCTAAAAGACCAATTTTCATATAATGGGTATCAACTTCTTCACCGATTTTAAGAACGCGTTCTAAATAATAAGAAAAAGGGCAATTGTAAAAGCGATCAACACTAGTATAGGAAAGCACTATGCTATTAGTATTAATATAATTTATGCCTTTAAAAGAATTATCAAAACTTAAGTATTCATTTTTTGAATCAATAAATTCAAGTGCCTTTATTGTTCCATCATCTTCACTAAAATTGCGATAAAGGTCGCGACTAATTCCATAAATATAACGTGCATATTCAGTGCTATTTAATTGTTTAGCTAATTCGCCCTTTATTAAATTTAGGCCTAATTCATCTACTAATATTGATTTTTCGTACCTTCTTTCACCGACCTGAGTTGCAAAACTTAAATATAAGTGCTTTTTATTAAGGATAATTTTAATTAATTTATCTTTTTCATTTAAATATTCATCTTCATTGGTTGGTAATCCTAGTAATGCTTTTTCTTCTTTTGTTAATAAATCAATTTCTTTTTTAAAATGTGGATAATTACTTTGACTAAAATCTAAAATAAATAAATGTTCATTGTCTTTAAATATATCAACTGAATCAACAATCTCGATACCATCTTCAAATTGCATCTCTAGTAAGTTTTTCTTTTCCAATAAATGAGAAATTAAATATTTATAATTATCAAAGCCTAGATTTAGCTTCGGTGTAAAAATTAATAGATTCTTAAACTCATTTAATTCATTAGAAGATTGTTCCTCTTTTAAAAAGGTTGCTAAACGATCATTAAATTGCTTTTCAGTTATAAAGAGGTTATTAAACTTCTCCTTAACAAGAGGATAATGAAGTAAAGGCGTTCCAACATTATCAATGATGTTGATATTAAAATGAATACTTAAATAACGAAGTGATTCTATATAATCCTCCCGTGGGCGAAGTAATTTAATATCTTCTTTTTTTACTCCTTTTTTAATTAAATTACTAACTTCATTAAAAAAGGCAGCAACTTCGCTAATTACATTAGGGTAAGAATATACATTTAGACTTCTTTTTTCTTTATTTAAAGGATAAAAACTAATATTATTAGTAAAACTTTTTAACAATCGATTTAAATACTCATCATCATTACGATATCCTATTACTAAACACTTTCCTTCTTTATACTTATTAAGGAAATTATTATCAAGGCTAATTAATTTATTTTCTTTTAGTTTTTTTTGTAAATAATCTAATTTTTTTATTGATTCTGAATTCTCTTTTATTTCATGAGTAATATCTGGCGTTACTAAGAAAGGTAAATATTTTAAATATAAATCAAGCCCTAGCCCCTCATTTTCAATTAAATAATATAAAGCCTTATTTTTTACTCGCCCAAAAAGAGAACTAACAAGTTGTTCTTTTGTAAAAATTTTAACATTAGGATTAAATACACCTTCATCTCTTTTTTTAAGAATTGAGGTATATAAATAATAAGGTGCAATTATAAGATTTACTTCCTTCATTAAAAGTCCTTTCACTCATATTATAAAAGCATTTTTAACAAATTTAAAAGCATTTTTTTATATATTATTAATAACTAATTTATTTTATAAATTAGTTATAAATTTTTAGATAAATTGACGAGTAGCGGCGACTGCTCTTTTCCAATTTTTATATTTTCTTACGCGGTCAACTTCACTCATTTTCGGCTTAAACTGACGATCATATTGATGGATTTTTCTTATTTCTGTCGTTGAACCAAAATAGCCTGTTTTTAAGCCTGCTAGATAGCATACACCTAATGCAGTTGTTTCAAGAATATGTGGAACTTTAATCGTGGCATTTAAAATGTCAGATTGGAATTGCATTAAGTAATTATTAGCAGTTGCCCCTCCATCAACTTTAATTGTTTTAAGTTCAACACCTGTTTCTTCTTTCATTACTTTAAAAACATCTTTACTTTGAAAAGCAATAGATTCAAGTGTTGCCCGAACAAAATGTGCTCGATTAGCACTTCTAGTAAGGCCAAAAACTGCACCTCTCGCCTTATCATCCCAATATGGTGAACCTAAACCTACAAAGGCTGGAACAATATAAATGTGATTATTCGTCGTAACAGAAAGTGCGACATCTTCACTTTCTGCAGCAGTAGAAATCATCTTCATTTGATCGCGAAGCCATTGGACTGCAGCACCTCCGATATAAACTGAACCTTCTAAAGCATAAGTTACTTTATTATCGATTTGCCAAGCAATAGTAGTTAAAAGCCCATTTTTACTTATTACAGGTTTACTACCTGTATTCATTAAAAGGAAGCAACCAGTCCCATATGTATTTTTACAAGATCCTTTTGATAAACACATTTGCCCAAATAAGGCTGCTTGTTGGTCACCAGCAATCCCAGTAATAGGAACTGAAGTGTTAAAAAATTCACTAAGACCATATAAATACGAGGAAGGACAAACTTTAGGAAGCATTATTTTAGGAATGTTAAATAGAGCTAAAAGTTCATCATCCCATTTAAGTGTATGAATATTATATAAAAGTGTGCGTGAAGCATTACTAACATCAGTAGCATGAACATTACCATTAGTTAATTTATAAAGAATCCAAGTATCAACAGTACCAAATAATAATTCGCCTTTTTCTGCTCTTTTTTGTCCGTCCTTAATATGATCTAAAATAAAACGAACTTTACTAGCACTAAAGTAGGGATTAATTATTAAACCTGTCTTTTGATGAATTAATTCTTTTTTATCTTTTAGGGCATCACAAATTGCTGTCGATTGGCGTGATTGCCAAACGATAGCATTATAAACAGGCATTCCTGTTTTTTTATCCCATACAATAGCAGTTTCTCTTTGATTGGTAATACCAATACAATCGATATTTTTAAGCGTTAAGTTCGCTTTAATTAAAAGTTCATTAATAACCGCAAGAACGCTTAACCAAATATCTATTGCATCTTGCTCAACCCAGCCATCGTGTGGGTAAAAACAGCCAATTTCTTCTTGAGCAGATGCAACAATTTCACCTTTCTTGTCAAAAAGGATCGCCCTGGTTGATGTTGTCCCTTGGTCGATTGATAAGATGTATTTTTTCATATCTAGACTCCTTACTTATTTTTTAGCGATTAGAGTTTCAATTTCATTAATTTCTTTTTTTATTTCCGCACTTAAATTTGTAGCACCATTTTTGGTAACTAAAATATCATCTTCAATGCGAATTCCGATTCCATACTTTGCAAAATATAGACCTGGTTCAACTGTAATTACATTACCTTCTTCTAAGGGAATATCATGAAGGGCTGGATCATGCGTATCAAGACCTAAATGATGAGAGACATTATGATAATAATATTGTTTTACTTCTTCGCCTTCTTTTAAAAGTTTTTCTTCTTCTAGACGCGCTTTAAAAAACTCTTGCGTAAAAGCTTGTAGTTCAGCAATTGTTCGTCCTGGACGAATAAAATTAATTACAGCTTTATTAGCCGCTAGAACGATTTCATAAATTTGCTTTTGGAGTGGATTAAACACACCATTTACAGGATACGTGCGGGAAATGTCGGCTTTATATTTATCAATAGAGGCTCCGCAGTCAAGTAAAACAAGTTGCCCGTCCCGAAGTCTATTACTTAAATCTACATGGTGAAGAATGGTTGCGTTCGGGCCACTTGCTACAATTGTATCAAAAGCGATTTCAGCATTTTTGCCTCGAATAACATATTCAAACATTGCTCTTATTTGATATTCATGAAGCCCTGGACGTAGATTATCTAGCACCATTTTTAAAGCATTATTGGTTAATTTGATGCTTTTTTTGATTAACTCTAATTCATGATCATCTTTTACCATTCTTTGACGAATTAAAAGCGGATAGACATCAATTATTTCTAGACCTTTTTTACCTTTTCTTTTTAAGTAGGTAACAAGTTCTTCATGAGTTTGACTAGCACAGAGAAATTTATGTTTATGATCAATATAGACATGATTAACTTCGCCATAACTAGATTTAGTAGCAATTAGCTCATCAATTTTACTATCAATTTGAGAGCTATAAAGAATATTTCTAATACCAGATATTTCTGTAGCCTCATTAGGACGAAGCATTTTTCCGGTCCATTTTTCTCGAAGTTCATTAAATTCTTCAATGAATAAGTATTCATATATTTCTTGATCAATTTTAACTAATAGTAAAGTAGCTTCGCTTACATCTAACCCCGTTAAATAGAAGAAATTTTTATTTATTATAAAAGGATAGTTTTGATCGCTTGTTGCAATAAGATGTTCGCCACTAAAAAGGAGCACCATGCTATGATCTTTAATTTCATTAATTAATTTTTCGCGTCTTTTTTTATAAATATCTATCATTTTATTACCTCACCAATCTATATTATTTTGCCTTACAATTATTTAATTGTAAACACGCTACAAGTCATTAATCTTTGGTTTTTATTATTTTTTTATCATAAAAATTTGCTTCAAGCAAAGATGTGATATCTTCATTTGCTCTAAATGTGATAACAACACTTCTTTCACCAAAACTTGATTCAAAAGGAATATTATGTAAATTTGCAAAACTATACACATTATCAAGTTCATCAACATCAATTTTAAATTGAAATTTATAAACTATTTGTATTGGTACAACTGTTGCTAAAGCTAATACAGCTTTTCCGCTTGCTACATAAGTTCTAAGTAATCTTCCTGCACCTAAAAGAATTCCACCAAAATAACGAACTACTACAAGTAAAACATGTTGTAAATCATTTTTTTGTAATAGATCAAGCATTGGACGACCAGCAGTTCCTTTTGGTTCACCATCATCACTGGCTCTTTCACTATCATTAAAACGATAGGCATAACAATAATGACGAGCGTTACGGTACTCTTTTTTTACTTCTTCTAGAAGTGAACTAACTTCATCTTCACTTTTAAGTGGAAATAAAAGTGCTATAAAGCGAGATCGCTCAACTTCAATTTCCGTAACATAGTTTTCAAGTATTGTCTTCATAAAATAAGTTTATCATAACTTGCTGAGATAAACATTTTATGTTTCACTCTAATGCTATTTTGTTATAATAACTTCATGAACGAAAATAAAGTAGATATTAACGAAACTAAAGAAATTATTGAAACTGAGATTGTTGAAACAAAGAGCAAAATAAATGAAAAGCCTTCAAAAGCTTGGATTGCTCCACTTTGGATGGCCCTAGTTTTTATCTTTTTAGGTTACTTTGGCCTTAGCCTTGTAAGTGAACTTACTGCGATTATTTTGAAAGCTTCAAAAGGTCTTACTGAACAAGAGGAAATTAGGGCATACTTTTCTATGCCTCGTACACTTGGTCTTTTAAATTTTATTCGCTATATTGTCATTTTTGCAATAATGGTTGGAATACTTGAAATAAGCAAACAATTAGTACCTCTTTTAAAAGGTTTTAAAAAAGCAAGACCTTGGTTAGCAGGTATTGTCTATTTTGCTATTGGTATGGGAATTAATATGATTATTGATTCTATATCGATCTTAATCTTTGGACCAGTAAGTGATAATGTTAACCAACAAATCGTAGTTGAAGTAATTAAAGCTACTCCGGTTGCCTCATTTATTTTTATTCCTTTTCTTGGTCCAATTGTAGAGGAATTAACATATCGCGTTGGCTTATATAGTTTATTACGCCGGTGGAATAAAATTGCAGCTTTAGTAATTTCTGCACTAATTTTTGGTTTTATTCATTTCGACTATTCGGTTTTTTCCTCAATAGGTAGTAGAGACTTTTGGATTGAAATTATTAACTTGCCGAAGTATGTGTCAATGGGTTTAGTATTTGGACATGCCTATGAAAATGAAGGTCCGCAAACTCCTATTATTGCCCATGTATATAATAACTTTATAGCATATTTTGCTACACTTCTATCATAAAAACATGCAAAAAGAACGTTATTTTGTAATAAACAGCTCGATTTTGCGCATTATTGCTATGCTCGCGACACTATTAGATCATGTTGCAGTTTTCTTTATTAATAACTATATTCTCTATTATATTTTTAGAGCAGTTGGGCGCCTTTCATTTGTTATATTCGCCTTTTTTATTGTAGAAGGAGTCAAACATACTAAAAATCCACTTCGCTATTTAGGTAGACTTTTTATCTTATATTTAATAACACAGGCAATCGTTTCAATTCCTTTACTATATAATCCAGATTTAATAATACATGGCAATGTCTTTTTAACTCTTTTAGGTGGAGCAAGTATACTTGTATATTTTCATCATAAAAAATATAAACATGTATATTTGCTACTTCCAAGTATTGCTCTAATTACCTTAACAACGCTTAGTTTAATCTTTCCTACTAATACTGTTCTACTTTCCTTTACTCCTCAATACATGATCTATGGTTATTTACTTATCCTTTTATTTTATTTAGCAAATATATTTACTCGCTCTAGTCTTAGATTTATAGAAAGAAAATACTCACTACCTGAGGCATCATTAAATGAAACAATGACTGCCCAAAAAGTTAACAATGCCTATAGTTGCATATTACTTTTTATTTTGACATTCTTTTGGTATCTTTTAAGCAGATGGACGTTTAGAACAGGTGTAGAACCATATATTCAAACATATGCCCTTCTTGCTCTTCCTCTTCTTGCCCTCTATAACGGGGAACTAGGTTATAGAGCAAAGTGGTGGAGAGTAACTTACTACCTCTTCTATCCTGTTCATCTAATTATCTTAGGCATAATTTATGCTCTAATATACTTATTATAGGAGGAATAAAAATGTTAATTGAACTAGGAAATTCTAACGATTTTACTAAAGCAATTGAAAAAGGAACCGTTTTAGTAGACTTTTACGCCTCTTGGTGTGGACCATGCCGTATGCTTGGACCAGTTCTTGAAGAACTAGCAAAAGAAGAAACTGATGTTACATTCTTAAAGGTCAATGTTGATAATCATCCTTCAGTTGCTGGACGTTTCTCTGTCTATTCAATTCCAACAATGATACTTTTTAAAGATGGAAAACCAATCGCTACTAAAGTAGGCTATGTTGCTAAAGAACCTTTAAGACGCTTTATTAAGCAATAAAAAGCACTTCGGTGCTTTTTTCTTTTCAGTCTTTACAAAATTAATCTTAATTGATATTATTATCTAGCACATTAGTGCTATGCAGGTGTAGTTCAATGGTAGAACATCAGCCTTCCAAGCTGAATACGCGGGTTCGATTCCCGTCACCTGCTCCAAACAAATCTTACTTTAGTAATGGCTTTATTAAGCCAACAAAGTGATTATAGTAATTTATAAGCCTTAGAAGAATTTGTGTTTCTAAGGCTTTTTTCATGCAAAAATTATTAAACTCGACAGTTGTTCAAACCGATTGTTTTTTCAAAACTCGATAGACGTTTGAACCAAAACGAATAAATATATATTCAAAATAAAAGCCTATTGAAATTTTATATAAAATCTTGATAGGCTTTTGAGTTACTTAGGGTTTATTTATCTTTTTTCTTTGGATAACTGCCATTTACTTCAATATCCAGAACTTTATCAATATTTAAAATTTTTGCATTAGCTGTTTTTATCTCATTTTTTGTATTTAAATATTTAAACAATTCCAACGTAACTAAAGAATCACTTAATGGGTCATGAGCATCATGCTTAATTTTTAAAAAATCACTAGTTTTAGCTAAGCTTGATAAGTTGTATAAACCATTGTCAGTTGTAAATTTGTTTAAATCTATATACTCACCTAATATTGGTTCTAATCCGTGTATTTTTAGTTGATCGTTTAATGCTTTAAAATCAACTTCTCCAAAACAGACAACTATATTTTCCGTCAAATATGGAACTAGCCATTTTGCTAAACTAGGAAAACCGTTAAATAATGTTGATTTATTTTTAAAACGTTCAACTTTTTCTTTTGGTTTGGTTCGTTTTGCAACATCAATATTTATATCAATGGCTATTTCTTGTTTAATAATATTAAAAACTTTATCGGTTAATACTATCTCTGTCATATAGATTTTAGTATTACGAACTCTTTCGGTATCCCAAAATAAATAATTCTTCTTTAAATACCCCCTTTATTTCAGTGTAATTAAATATAGACTTGCCTGTTCAAGTATTTGTCGTACTAAACTATTTACGCTCTTAGAATGTTTAAATTTATCATCTCCAACATTATATATGAGTTTTTGAAAGACATCGTGAGAAATATAATTAAGTGCATCTACTGGCAAATAACCATATTCTCTTTTTCCAGTCATAAAGTATGTTAATCTAATGTATTCATGGATGATTATATTAGTATGAAAGAAGTATTTATAATCATCTTGTTTTTTAATTAATCTTTTAAGAGATAAATTAAAATACTCCAAACGTTGCATTGTGTACATGAATTCAACAACTAAGTTTTCCTTATAGTTTTCGACTATATTTTCAATTTGTTCATGATATTGATCATAACCAAGAAGAATAGTTTTTTTGATATTTTTAATTTCACTTTTAACATAATATAATTGAATGTCATCAAGATTACTTATTATTGAAAGTTCAATTAATTGGTCTTCATAATAAATAACAATTTGATTCTTAAAAAATAAAAACTTAGAATCTGGATAAATAAATAATAAATCTTCATAAACTGCATTAATTGATTTATCAGTATACAAGAAGATATCAAGATCTGAATTTTGATTCATTTTATGTCTTCCAAGAGAACCATATAAAACAATAGCTTTATATCCGTTTTGAAGATGATTGGATATTTTTAAAGCTTCAGCATATTGTTTTAAAGGTAGGATACTTAAATCATCAATACTTGATATTTTAAATCGGTGTAAAAATTTGTCCTTAAAATTAGTTTTAACGCTATCATTTTTAAATTCTTTATCTAATCTAATAATAGTATCTTCTAAAGATTCTTCAAATATAGGATAAGGAATTTTTGAAAAGTCCTTATTTTGAATTCTTTTAAGATAAACATTAACATCTTCAGTAACTTCGATAATAATGAAAGAGTTAATTTTTAATTCATTAATAAAAAGATTTGTGATCATTGATCCACCTGAATATTCGATAATGGCGTTATTATGCTTTAAAATATCATTAGCAAAAAGGTTTCGAGTTTTTAATTCAGAATCTATTGATCCATTTGAGTGGTTAATTCGATATTCGTCAATTGCTAGCACTGGATAATCAGGAAATATCTTTTTAAGTTTGGATACAACATAACTTTTCCCACTATTAATATTTCCTAGCACAAATATCTTCATGCTATTGCCTCTTCAAAGTTTAAAATATTAATCCTTTCGCGTTTTAGCATTATTGCATAAAGTATCATTGTTAAGATACTATCTAAAGCAGTTCCTGTTGCAAACATTAATGCGATTAATGTTAAATTAGGTTGGAATACTCCAGTTTGGAAAAGAATAAACATTAATCCGTAAAATATAGTGTTAATAACTAAAGATTGAAATAACATTAAATTTGTTTTTCCAAGACCGTAAAATATGCTATCAATTACATTATTAAGCGCGAATAAAACATAAAAGCCAACGCTTATTAATACGATAAAATGAACATCTTTATAATTAGGTATTTGTAGAACATGTTGCATAAATGGTTTCCAAAGTGGTAATGTAATAGCCCAAATAAATACGAAAATGATTGTTAAATTAAAGTATCCAAAGCTTTTCTTTTGAACTGCCTTCATTCCGCCTTCTCCACAATCAGATTTAATTAATTCTCCAAGTTGAAGTACTGGAAGAAGTAGCCATCCCCAAATAAAGTTATTAGCTACCCAAAAAGTTCCTTGTTCGCCAACAACATTAACCATTCTAACAATCATTAGCATAAACGCTATATTTCTAACAAAACTTTCTAATCCTGAAATACCACCTTTTTTAAATAAATCTTTAAACCAAGAATAGTCACTTTTGAATGAATTAAATATAGGGAGTTCATTTTTATATAGTATAATAACTAAAAATATAACCATTAAAAAGTTTACAATAATATTAGTAATTGGAATACCATTGATTCCGAGATTCAGCGAAACTTTTAATGTTGAAACAAAAAAGGTATCAAGTAAAATAGTTAGAATTAATTGCGCTATCAATACAATGTATATATTTTTATCTTTTTTAATAGTAACTAAAACAACCATGAGATATTTCATTAGTGTTCCAAATATCATAGCAATAGTCTCTAATCTAATATAATTTACCGTTTCATCAATAATAGAATTATCTTGTGCCATAAAAATTACTAAAGGTCTAGTGAAAATAAAAATAAGTGTGGATAATACCGTATAAACAATAAAAGTGAAGATTAATCCGCTTCTAATACGGTTTATTAGTGCCTCTTTTTCAGATATAACAGCACCAATAAAATAAAATAGTGGCAATATTAAAGCCTCTTGTAAAATTTCATATAAAAGGCTAACCCATTGCAGTTGTCCGGCAATTGAAAATACATAAGTATTTGGTAATTGTCCAATTAAATATATCCTAAAAGTAGTGTATAGTGTTGGAATCAATCCAAAAATGAATAAAGCAAAAAACATTTTATAATTTATAGTTTTTAAAGAATTAATAATTTTTTTCATAATTTTTTCTCCTATATAATATTAATCCCTTTTACTGTCAAAATAATAAAATTATTTATTGACAATAACTTTTAAGTTTTGACAATTTTATAGTCATATATTTCTTTAAAATGTCTTGAAATAGTATGCTTGAATGTCAAAACAAAACAAACATGAAAACCTAAAAATTGTTAACATTTATGGTTTTCTCTTTTAAATACTGCAAATAACATCTGCAGTAAAAAACAAAATGCGCCTATTGAGGCGCATAAAAATCACAAAAAAACTTTTGCATATTATGTCTCTCCTTTCGTCTGTTTTGAAAGGGAAGTTAATCACTACAAATAATACTTGATGCATTATCGGTAAAGGATGAATGCCGAGACATACAGCATAAGTCCTAAACCTTTGGAGATAATGTTTATCATTTTTGGTATCCTTTTTGTTATTGCCTTTCTTTTTGTAATTGGTTTTATGACTTATAGTCTTGTAATGAGACATAAAATGCTTAAAAAAGGTCCAGAATTAATGGATGCTACAATTGAAGAGAAAAAAGCAAGTACAGAGCTTAAAAAATCCGTTAAGGAAAAGGGTGTTAATGTAAATATTACTAATGAAAAGGAAAAATAGATATTTTGCAAAGCTATTGTTAACTTAGTACATATTTACATTGTATTAATAAATTGATTTTAAGGGGGCACATGAAATCATTAATAATTTATACATCACAAACTGGTTTTACAAAAAGATATGCCACATGGTTAAACGAAGAAATAGGTGGCGAGATTCTTGAGCTAAAAAGCGCAAAAAAGCAAAAGAAAGACTACTTTGCATCTTTTGATACGATAGTCTTTGGAGGTTGGGCGAAAGCTTCAAGTGTCGTTAACGCAAAGTGGTTTTTTAAAAAGTCCAAATTTTGGCACGATAAAAAACTAATCCTTTTTTGTGTTGGTGCTAGCCCAATTGATAATCCGGATTTAGTCCAATTTAAAGAAGCGGTTATTCCTGAAGAAGATAAACAATTTATCAAGTTCTTCTATTGTTCTAGGGGACTAAACTATGCAAAAATGAGCTGGTCTTCTAAACTTCTTTTAAAAATGTTTAAACAATGTTAAAATGAAGTAAAGATGAAAAGAATAGAAAGATTGCTGAAATCTTATCTCAATCTTATGATATTTCTAATAAAAAATATCTTAATCCAATATTAGAAGAATTCAATAAATAATTTGTTTTTGAGCATTGTTAGATATAAAAAGACACTGATATATTAAAATGTAAACGGAGGTAATAACTATGTCTGAAAATGAAAAAAATACTGTTGAAGTTGAAGTGGTCGATAGTGAGAAAAAAGAAAACAAATGTTGTTCTAGTAGCAAAAAAGCAAGAGCGATTCGAAGTCTACTTGTCTCAACGTTTAGTCTTATAGTTGTTGGAGCCTATGTTCTTTTAGGTGTATTAGTAGCTTGGCACCCAACCTGGCTCATCTTTCTAGCGATTCCACTATTTGGATCTGCTATTGAGGCTGTTTTAAGAAGAAATCCACAGTTCTTTTCTGTTGAAATATTAGCTACTGGCGTTTTTCTTCTAGTAGGTTTTCTTACTAATGTATGGCATCCTACTTGGGTAATTTTGCTAAGTATACCAATTTATCGTCAATTAATTTCTTCGTATAAGAAAATAAAAAATATTAAAGATGACGATTAATCATGATGAAAACTTTTGTCCTTGCAACAGAAAATGAAAATAAAGTTAGTGAGTTTAGACTCGCACTTAAAGATACACCTTTTAAGATAAAAAGTCTAAAAGACCTTGGTCTATCTCTTGATGTTGAAGAAGTTGGAACTACTTTTGAAGAAAACGCAATTTTAAAAGCTAAATACATTTCAAAATTTACCAAATATCCTGTAATAGCTGATGATTCAGGTCTTGAACTTAGGGCACTTAATGGCTTCCCTGGTATTAATTCTCACCGCTTTATGGAAGGTTCAACTTATGAAGAAAAAGGGGCTGCCTTAAATGAAATGCTTGCACCATATTCTGACAAAGGTGCTCGATTTGTCTGTGCAATTGCACTAGTTGGCTTGAATCAATTTCCCGACGTTTTTGTTGGTCAAGTTAAAGGGAAACTTATTGAAGATGCTACTGGCGAGGGTGGCTTTGGTTATGATCCCTTCTTCTATATTCCTGAAAAAGGTAAAACAATGGCCGAATTATCACCAGAAGAAAAAAATAACCTTTCTCACCGTGCTGAAGCGATTAAAAGGTTCAAAGAGTTTTTAGAAAATTTGTAGTAAGTTAAAAATTAAAAAAATCTTTATCGTCTAGGATTTTCTTAACTAATCCTTCATCAGCAGGTAAAAAAGGTAAGGTCTTAATGACTTCAAGCGGGTAAAAACCCGCTTTTTTATGTACATTTACTTTAAAATCAGAAGTAGCCCTACACTTAAAAACCTTCATATTAAGTATAAATGGAGGATATTCAAAAACGACTACATCATAATATCTAATATCTTTAATACTAATTTCGAGTTCTTCTTTAAGTTCGCGACGAAGAGCATCTTCTTCTGATTCACCAACTTCAATTTTTCCGCCTGGAAACTCCCATTTTCCAAGACGAACATCTTCTTCACTTCTCATCGCCGCAAAAAGAAGCTCATCTTTTACGATGAGAGCAGCAACAACATTTTGAATAGGTTTATTATTCATATAAATAATTTATAACAAAGAAAGTAGTCTAATCCCTGATAATACTTCTTCTTGTTCTGTGTTCTTTTTTGTAAAAAGAAGAATAACATAAAAAATTACTAATAATAAGAATAATAGGGCAATATATGTTCGAACATCTTTTAAGATTTTTTTCATTACTACCTTCTTTCGTTAATATTATATCACTACTAAAACGAAAAATAGGTAAAAACTCTAATCTCATTCGGTAAAAAGTTAACGAATTAACAAAAAATTATGCTTTTATTACACAAAACAAACTTAAAGGTTGTATAATGATAACGGCTATTATTTAAAGTAAGAAGGAGGATAACAATATGCCAACAATTATTGATGTATATGCTCGCGAAGTAATCGACTCTCGCGGTAATCCAACAATTGAAGTTGAAGTTGTCACCGAATCTGGTGCTTTCGGACGTGCTATCGTTCCAAGTGGTGCCTCTACAGGTGAAAGAGAAGCTTTAGAGCTTCGTGATGGCGATAAAAGTCGCTTTTTAGGAAAAGGCGTTTTAAAGGCTGTTGATAATGTTAATGAAATCATTGCTCCAGAAATTATAGGTTTTGATTGCGATGATCAAGTCGGTATTGATAAAACATTACTCGAATTAGATGGAACAGAATTTAAATCAAAACTAGGTGCTAACGCAATGCTAGGTGTCTCACTTGCCGCTGCAAGAGCAGCTGCTGACTATTATGGTATGACACTTTATAACTACATTGGTGGCGTTAACGCCAAAAGACTACCAGTTCCTATGATGAATGTCATTAATGGTGGTTCTCACGCTGATAGTTCAGTTGATTTCCAAGAATATATGATTATGCCCGTCGGTGCTCCAAGTCTAAAAGAAGCACTTCGTTGGGGTGCGGAAGTATTCCATAACTTAAAGAAAGTTCTTAAGGCGAAAGGTCATGTTACCGCGGTCGGTGATGAAGGTGGCTTTGCTCCAAATCTTGGCAGTAACGAAGAACCATTAGAAGTTATCGTTGAAGCAATTAAAAAAGCTGGGTTTAAACCTGGCGTAGACTTTATGCTTGCTCTTGATGTCGCTGCTAGTGAATTCTTTAATAAAGAAAAAGGCGTCTATATTCTTGAAAAATCAGGTCAAGGTGTAAAAACAACCGAAGAAATGATTGACTGGTACGAACATTTAATTAAAAAGTTCCCAATTATTTCAATTGAAGACGGTTTAGCAGAAGGCGATTGGGATGGATGGAAAAAACTTACTGATCGTTTAGGAAAGAAAATCCAAATCGTTGGTGATGACCTATTTGTCACAAACCCCAAAATCTTAAAACAAGGTATTGAACGCAAAACTGCTAATTCAATTCTTATTAAATTAAATCAAATTGGTACACTAACCGAAACTCTTGATGCAATGGAAATGGCTGAACGTGCTGGTTATACCTGCGTCGTTTCACATCGTTCTGGAGAAACCGAAGATACAACAATTGCTGATTTAGCAGTTGCTTTAAATGCTGGTCAAATCAAAACTGGTTCCATGAGCCGTACCGACCGTATTGCTAAATACAACCAATTAATCCGTATTGAAGATGAACTAGGTGATAGAGCAGAATATCCAGGATTATCAACATTCTACAATATCAAGCGTTAATTAGTCATAACAATCAATTAAAATACCCGTGCCAAACACGGGTATTTTTTACATTTTTTGTTCTTTTGCTAAAAATGTAATTTACTTGGTTTTGAAAGCATTAACTCTAAAACCTTATCAAAATCTGTTGAAAAAGGGTGTTGATTAACTTCACTAACTTTTACAAAAAAGACAGGACCTTCAGGTGATGACTCTAATTTTCCATGATAATTTTTAGTTCGATAGAGTAGGGCAATATCATATTCATTTTTTTCATCATTACACCAAACAAACTCATCGACAAATTCGACATCACTTATTGTTAAGCCGGTTTCTTCTTTGACTTCACGCTTTACGGCGTTAAGGGGATCTTCGCCATCTTCGATATGACCACCTGGAAAAGTTAAACCAGGCCAATCACCTTTTAATCGTAATTCGACGAGAATTTCACCATTTTCGTTATAGACCATACACATATTTGTATATACTTTTCGATAATCTTTTTTCATTTCTGTACCTAGCGTTATAATATCATATTTTTCTGAATTTATACTTTATAACTTTAGCATTATGAATTATAATGCTAATATGAATTACACTTTGCAAGAAATTTTAATCTTCATATTTGGTTTCTTAGGCACAATTGTCATTGGAGAAATCCTATACTATTTTCTAGCTGATAAATCACTTAAAACTAGAACAATTCCTTTAAAAGTAATTACTGTAATAATTGTTGTACTTGAAATTATAAAACAAATTAGAGAATTAGTTGTCGGCTATAACTTGTTTGCAATCCCACTTCATTTTTGTTCACTTTTTGTGTTTCTCTATCCTTTAGCTTGCTTTTCAAAAGGACGCTTTAAAGGATATGCACAAACCACTGCTACAATATTTTCCTTAATGGTTGGAATTGCTTATATTTTCAATCCTAAACTAATAATTCAAGATGCTGGTCAAACCTTCTTTAGCCGTTTTGGATCATTTCATACTGTTGTTTTTCACATGTTAGTTTATGCCTATGCTGTTTTTTCACTTTTCTTAAATGTATATGAAGCAAAAATTGGTAGAGACATGTTAGTAGTCTGTGTATCAATTAGTATTTATTGGGTAATCGCAATCGTTGCTTCATACTCAATTGGAGTTAACTTTAATAATGTACTTAAAAGTGGATTCCCTCCTTTTGAAACCTTTAGGCAGACTTATGGTAATTTACCTTATTTAATCTTAATTATTCCGTTATTTATCATGTATGGTCTTGCAAATGTTTATTTGTATCACCTGTTAAATGGTTTAGTAAATAAGCGATTTTATGCTAAAAAAAGAAGCAACAAAAAAGAAGAGGCTAGTTATTAAAGCCTCTTCTTTTTTTATTAATTATTCTTGAAGAATAAACTTCTTTTGAAATTCCTCTTCCGAACTACATAAAGCCATTATTCCTAATACGATACCTATAATAGAAGGCACAAATGTCCAAGAGAAAAGGATTGATAAAATGCCATATCCGTTCTTGCCGGCATAGAAAAAATGAACACCAACTCCACCTAGTAAAATAGCTAATATTCCGTAAGTCTTTTTAATTTTCATATTAATCACCCCTTAAAATAATATCATTTATGTCAATTTAAAGCGCATTTTGACAGGGTTATGGTCACTATAAATAAAACCAAATCCAGCTCCAGGAGCACCACTTTCAAGTGTTTCTTCAACCTCGTTATGACCACCACTTCCAATGGTAACAGTCTCAATTACTTCAATGTTGTCACTTACCAAGAATCCATCAATACTAACAACGAAGTTATCAAGAATTCCGTTATTGTTTAAATCTCCGTAAGGTACTGATGCATCTCGACAAGTCGGAATATTAACACCAGTAAATGCTTTAATATGATCTTCGACAACAAAATCTTTTTCACCATCAGCACTTAAATTTCCACCTAAACGGAAATAGTTATACCAACTTGCTTTAGTTCCATCAATCTCATAATTATCCCACCAAGGAATTGTGTTTATATCATAAAGAGGGTTATCAACTACTAAATCATGATTAAAATCGCCTCCAACAACTACATAGTTTTGAACTCCATTCCAATCCAATGTATCTTTTATGTCAGCTTTAAGTTTTTTCATTTGACCACTTCTTATTTCCCCAGTTGCATCATATGCAGATAAGTGAACATTATAAATAAATAACTTTTTGCTACTTCCCTCAATTTTAAATTCGTGCTTACTATAGCAACGATCTAAATCAAAAAGCTTGCTAAATCCAGTTGAAATTGGCAATTCTTCTCTCTTTGCACTTTCAATTTTATAACGAGAAAAAGTCGCAACAGCAGATTTAGAAGCGCCAATTGGATCATTAAAAGGATAAGCTAAATAAGCGGAATCATAATTTATCGCACGCGTATAACTATAAGAAGGGTGAGTTAAAATTGCTTCCTCAAATTGATTGATTTTATATGCCCGATGCGATCTAATGTCAACTTCTTGATAGAGTGCAAAATCAACCAATGGATTATTTTCTTCGTCCACTTGTTTTTTTATCATCTCAAAAGCACCTTTTGTATTTTTGATTGTGTCTTCCTTACTTAGACCTTTTGCGTAAATTCCTTTGGTTGTTTTACTTTTATTTACACTAATAAACTCTTCCTTATATTCACCTTCATCCATGAAGAAACTATATGGTCGCGAATATGCACCAAAGCCAATATTGAATGTAGTAATCGTAAACTCTTTTGTTCCAATATCATTAAGATTTATAGCTATAGCACTTTGTTGATTGACCTCAATTTCTCTTGTTCCTACTCTTTTATAGGATAAAAGTACATAAGCAACATAGAACTCTAGCGTAAACATTACTAACGCAAACAAAGAAGCTAAAATACCTAAAATAATAAAAACTTGTTTTGATGGTCTTTTTTTCATAATATCGTTATCCTTTTGCCTTTAGTATAACACGATTTTATATTGTAATTTCACTATACAAACAAAAAAAGTTAGACTTCAATCTAACTTTGATGGTGGCCCAGACCAGACTTGAACTGGTGACGCATGGATTTTCAGTCCAACGCTCTACCACCTGAGCTACCGGGCCTACTGGCGGACCAGACGGGAATCGAACCCGCGATCTTCTCCGTGACAGGGAGACATGTTAACCGCTACACCACTGGTCCAAGTTGCTACAATATTATTACAATTCTATAAACAAAAAGCAAGTGAAAGTTAATTAATTTAATAAAATCATATAAATCCCCCTATTATATAGGGGGATTAATGACTTCTACCGATGTAAAACAGTATTTTAGTAGTTGGTAGCTCTTAATTCAAAGTATGCTTGAGCATGGCTACAAACTGGACAAATGTCAGGTGCCTTTTTAGCAACTTCAATACGTCCACAAACACGACATTTCCAAACAACAACATCATCTTTTGCAAAAACAACACCTTTTTTGTAATTATCAGCTAATTTTAAGAAACGTTCTTCGTGATGTTTTTCAATTTCACCAACTAAACGGAATTTAGCAGCTATTTCTGGGAAACCTTCTTCATCTGCTTCTTTGGCCATTCTTTTGTACATTTCTGTCCATTCGTAGTTTTCACCTTCAGCCGCATCAAATAAAGCATCAGGTAATTTTCCTTTAATACCACCATTTAGGTATTTAAACCACAATTCAGCATGTTCTTTTTCATTTTCTGCTGTTTCTAAAAATAAAGCGGCAATTTGTTCATAACCTGCTTTTTTAGCGACACTTGCGTAATATGTATATTTATTACGTGCCATACTTTCGCCAGCAAAAGCTTCGTTAAGATTTTTTTCAGTTTTTGTGCCTTTTAAGCGTGCATAATCTTTTTCGTTCATTATTATCTTCTCCTTTTTAAATTATACATGTTTAATATAACACATTAACCTTATTTTTTTAATAAAAAGGTATACTTTTTAATGAATTTTTACTATAGTAATATCTAGTTGATTATTTTAAAATTAATGAACGCAATTTAAGGAGAAACTATGAAAAAGAAAACATTATTTCTACTAGCATCGATTTTAACAATGTCACTTTTTAAAGTGCAGAACACTTTTAAAAATGAAATTGTTGAAGAACCAATTGTTGTAGAAGCGGCTCAACATGCTGCAAACTTTGATCTTTATACCTATACAGGTACTTATTACAATTCAATTACTGCTACTGGAGAAGGATTAAACGGATCACTAAGAAATGCACTTACTGATTATATCCTTCCAAAGGCCTGGCCAACTTATTCTGGTACAAGTTCATCAAACTGTTTAGCGTTCTTACTTCAAGAAGCCGATGAAAATCCAGAAAATAGTAGCCAAATGATTTACTTATATACTCGTGATTCCGTAAATAAAAATGCTGCAAGTAGTTGGAATAGAGAACACGTTTGGCCTCAATCATTATCCAATAATAACTGGGGTAAAAGTAAAGCAGGTACAGACCTACTTCACATTCGTCCAACATATTCAACAACAAACTCCACTAGAGGCAATTTAAAATTTGGTGAAGTTTCTGGTGGAACCCAAAGAACATATAATGGAATGCCTTATGGAGAAACTTCAAGTACTTTATTTGAACCATTACCGTCAGTTAAAGGTGATGTAGCTCGTATTATTATGTACACCTGGGTTGCTTATAAAGATTATTATAGTAATCTACCTGCTGTTACTAATGTTTTTGAATCTTATAATACACTTTTAACATGGCATACAGAAGATAAGCCCGATGTTATGGAGGGATATCGTAATGATTTTTCCGAAACATCGCTTCAAAAAAATCGTAACCCCTTTGTTGATCGTCCCGAAATGGCATGGCAAATTTTTGGAGACAGCGCTTCAC
>JAAYSA010000037.1 GCA_012518455.1 Erysipelotrichaceae bacterium
AGAATAACCTAACCAATTAATTGATTCGCTAACTTGGGTTAATTCATAAATATTTAAAAAAGAAGTTGGAATACTTATAACTAGATAAGCAAGAAAAGAAAACTTAAGAACACTTTTTAAGGATAGTCTAGAAGCTCTTCCGCCGATAATTGTTGAGCCACTTCTACTAATCCCAGGAATAATTGCAAACGCTTGCGTAAGCCCCATAATAAAAGCATCTTTAAACGTGACATTTTCATGTTCTTTTATTAATTTTCGCGTTAAAAAGATTGCAAGTAGAAGTGCTCCAGTAATAGAGAGGGCTAGCCCAACAAATAAAAGACTTTTTAGTTCTGAAACTCGATCTTTAAAGATAAGACCTGCAATGCCGATTGGAATTACTGCTACTGCTAACTTAAGAACATAAAGAAAGGTTTCTTTATCTTCTTTCCTAGTTTCTTTTTTAAAGATAAAGCGAAAGAAACCTTTAAGAAGAATCCAGATATCTTTAGCAAAAAGTAGAATTAAGGCCAAAAATGACGCAGTATTAGTAAACATTTCAAAAACTAGTCCAGGCATTTCAATATCTAAGATATTTTGAAATATAATTAGGTGACCGCTACTTGAGATTGGAAAAATCTCGCTAATGCCTTGAACTAATCCAAGTAAAATATATTTTAAAATTTCAATATATTCCATAGTGTTTTTAAATCCTTAGTGAATCGTGATTCAGTGCTTTATGATTCACTTAATAATAGTTGTTACTCCTTACTTTCTTTTGCCTTATTATACCAAAGCTCTGCTGCCACTGCGTTTTGAGTAACACCAAGTCCATGTTCATAACAATAGGCAACTGCTTCCATCGCTGGAGGAAAACCTTGCTCTGGTGCTTTATTTAGTAATTCAAAAGCTAAATCGTTGTCTTGTTTAACTTTAAAGCCTCTTAAGAGGCATGTACCTAAGATAGCTTGCGGAGTTGCATCACCTTGATCAGCAGCTTTTTTCGTCCAATAAGCGAACTGTTCGCTATTTTCTTCTACTCCTTGTCCGTTTAAATAACATTGACCTAATAAGCGCATAGATTCAATATCGTCCTTTTTAGCAGCTTCTTTTAGGAATTCAACAGCTTTTTTAAAATCTTGTACAAGAATTGTACCGCTATAATAATGTCTTCCAAGTGTGCTAAGAGCAGCGATTTGACCTTGTTTTGCCGCTTGATAGTAAAGATTAAATGCAATCTCGTAGTCTTGTTCAACAGTCTCACCTTTTTCAAAATAAGTTCCGACAATATATTGGGCATCCGCATATCCTAGATCAGATGCTTTTATAAACCAATAAATTGCATCTTCATATTTTTCTTCTTTTTCAAATAAAAGACCAAGATTAACACAAGCAAGGGCATTATCTTGATCTGCTGCTTTTTTGTACCACTCTTTGGCTTTGTTTAGGTCTTGCTCTACTTTTAAGCCGTGATGATAGAAATAGCCAAGCATCAACTCAGCTTGATCACTATCTTGCTTACTAGCTTCTTTTGCCCATTTATATGCTTCTTCTAAATTTCCTTCTTTTAAAAAGGCTTCTGCTAGCGTAACTTGAGCTGAAACATCGCCCTTTCTTGCTAACTCTAATAATTTTTCGTCCATATGATGACTCCTTAATTTATTATTATAATTTTACTTTAGGTGCTTAAAAAACTCAATATTATAGACTTTTTAATGCGTATTGTTATAGAAACCATATTTTAGTCGATTGTTTAAAAGAAAAAGTTTTGCCTTTGTAGCGGCAAAACTTTACTAATTTAGTTTTTTTGCCCCTAGAGAGGCAAAACTTTGGATTTTTAATTATATCTAAGTAATTTTTCTATTTCTTTAAGGTGATTAGCACCTTCTTCTAAATAGCGTTCTGCGATTTTAGCAAAATCTACACCAAGTTTACTAGATAGTCCTTTTTCTTCTTTAATACGGGCGACTGTGTACCATTGAACATATTGTTGAAGATTAACAATATGAAGTAAAACAAGGTCATTTAGCGTTAATCTCCGTTCAAAGTAGAGTTCCGCTAATTTAACTGCATTTGGAAAATTAAGATAGCCAAACACGCCTAAATCAAAGTAAATTGATGCATTACCGCTGTATTCATAGTCGACTAGATAGAGTTTTTTATCTTCACCCAAAATAAAATTAGATCTTTGACAGTCACCATGAGAGAAAACTCTAGGTAGTTTATTAAGGCGACCAATAAGGTTAAGAAGAGCACCTTTTAATTTGATATAGCGAACATCATAATGTTTAACATGTCTTTCATATTCGTTGATGCGCCCAATATAGTCGTAGTCTCGAAAAGCTTTAATATTAGATGTATGAAGTGTTTTTAAAGTATTAGCAATTTTTCTTAGTACTTCTTCATCTACATTTATATTATTTAGCGACTCTCCTTCAATATATGGAGTAATCTTAACACCAGTATCAACATTAAAATAAAGTGACTCTTTAACTAGACCAATTTTAGCAACTTGTTCTAGGTTATACTTTTCTTCTTTACGATTAACAAATAATTCTCCGTATTGACCAGGAATACGAATTACATATTTTGCTCCGTCAATTATAACAACATAAGTATAATTACTCATACCACCTAAAAGGCGTTTAATAATTTTAACTTCGCCGTCTTTAGAAATAAGTTTTGCAGCTTTTAATATTTCATCTTTATAGTTAGTATCAAGTTCACTCATTTTTATTACACTTTCTAATCAATATGTATTTTAGCACTTTTACTATTCTTAAATACAAAAAGGCTCAAAATGAGCCCTTTTTACTATATTAAATAGGTATCGCTATTTACTTAGTTTTTACTTCTTTATTATCTACTTCATTAATATTAACAGTTGGAAAGCCAAATTTAACACCTTTTTCTTCAAAGATGACTTTAACTTCACGGTTCATATCACGAAGTGCTTGATATTTTTCAATGTCTTCAGTTCTTCCTTGAATTCTAACTAGAACTCCATGTTCATCTAATTTTTGAACACCGCGGTAGAATGGTCCTTCTTTAATAGCAGGAACTTTTTCTTTAATACGTGGAAGAGCATCAATAATAATTTGTTCGATATTTTCAAGCTTTTGATCATAACTAATATAAACTTCACAGTTAGCAGGTGAAAGATTAAGTGAAGTATTTAGAATTTGTCTTAAATCAGAGTTATTAACAATTAAAACGTCGCCATAGATATCTTCTACAGTTGTTGTTCTTATTCCAATACTAGTTACCTTTCCTCTTACATTTCCTACTTGAATCGTATCGCCGATTAAAAATTGCTTTTCAAAAACAATAAATAGACCTGCAATAACGTCTTCAATTAAGCTTTGGGCTCCAAAGCTAATTGCTAAACCTAAGATCCCAGCACCAACAAGAAGAGTTGGAGTATCTACGCCCCAAGCACTTAATACAAGGAAGATTGCAATTGCACTTGTTAAGTACTTAAAGACACTTGTAAGAATAATCCAAAATGTTGAGTGACGTGATCTTTTCTTAACTAAGGGGACTAAAAGAAACTCGAAGAGTTTATTTAACATCCAAAAGAAAAGAATAATAACAATACTTTGAACAATAGTAAGCCAGTTATTCTTAAATAGTTCAAAGATGTTAAAAAACTTGCCTAGAGTACTATTTACAAACTCACCAAAAGGCGTTCCACCTAAAAAATAGTACGATACCACGGCAAGGGTGATAAGGGTAACAAAAAGAGATAAGACAACGATTTTTGTTACGAGTTGTGAAGTTTTGTGTTGTTTTCTTAGTTTCATAACGATACCTCCTTATGGTAATGAATAATCAACTTCATATGTATATATTTTATGAACTTTATATTGGTTCATATAATTAATAAAAACATAAAAATCAATGTGATGAACGCTATGTTCATAACCGTCATTTTCAACTAGACACGTGTATTCTGATACTGGTGGATCTTCCTGAATGATATTTAAATCCATATACACAGTATTTAAAAAGACAGGTGTGGTGTTATCATATCCCCAAACGGTAACATAGGCACTTTGGACAATATCGTAAGGATATGGTCCAAGGATATAGCAATATGTCATTGGGCCATTTTGAGTTGCCCAAGCATCTACTAATAAGGGTGGCATAGTATAAGCGCTGGTCGGATCAGCTTCTAGTACGGCTGGAGAATTAGTAAAAGGATCAATGTAATGTATATCAGCTTCTACATTGTAGAGCGTTTCACTTTCTAATCCTGCAAAGGTAACATTTTCAATAACAACCCACTCTTGGCCAGTTTCACTAGGAAGTGGAACATTTCTAGTTTCAATTAAGGTTTCACCTTTATATAGACGCACTTCTGCGTGATCTAGAGGTGGGAGTAAGCCAATTGCACTTACATCAAAAGTAAATTCAAGGGAGTCACTATTAAATTCAAGAAGTTGCAGCATTGAACCTAGAGGTCGCGGAACTCCAAAGTCTAGTGTAGCTAAGCTAACTCTATTTCCGTTACTATCTTCTCCTACAACTTTTAAATGTACTCTAAGAGCAGGCATAGGAACTTCTGGAAGTGTAATATGTGCAAAATCGCCCTCAATTATGAATTCTCCAAGCGAAATTGTATCGTTAAGCTTAGCTTGATGCCAAGCTGGGTGTGGAGGTGGAGGGTCTTGTCCTTCCATTTCAAAAGAGGCTAATACTTTAGTGTTTCTAACTGTATGATTTGGATCAATTATTTCAACATCAAAACTAAAGATAAAGCCATTTCCTTCGCCTGGTTCTACTGGTCTGCCTGGCTCTCCAGGCCCTTCGGGTCTAGTGTATGTTAAATTGCTTATATAAGCGTATGCTTCATGAGGTTCATGTTCATATAAAGGAAGTTCAATTTCGCGACTTGCAAGAATAAGTTCAATTCCACCTTTTTCTAGTTCTAGACGAAGATTAACTTTATTAGCAAAATCACTTACATAAAGTTCATTAAATATTTGTCTTTCCTCTGTTACATAAATTGAGTATTCATCAACTTTAATTGGTTCTATCTCTTCCGTTGTATTATATGATTCAAGGCTAAATAGTAGACTATCGTTAAATAAATCGATACTATCTGTGCCTACTTCTACACTAAATAAATAACCTTGTCCATCTAAAGAGGTATAGTCAATACTTATAAAATCTGCTGATGGACCAGGTTTAATTTTAAAGGTATAGGTCGCAAAGGTTTTCTTTCCAAAACCTTGCGAACCTTTAATTGAAAGATTGTAATCTAGATCGTAGTAGCG
>JAAYSA010000038.1 GCA_012518455.1 Erysipelotrichaceae bacterium
ACAAGTGAGGGTCCCTCTACTGAAATAGTAGCAACTAAGCTAGAAGCTCCTGAAGTATGTGTTGATAATGTTCTTGATATTTTCTATTACGAGGGAGTAGAGAATGCTAGCGGTTATAAACTAAAACTAGTAGATGTAGAAGATGATACAAATCTAGTTGAAAAACCATTTACTAGTGACGATAGTTTACTACCTATTTTAAGTGAGTTAGAAATAGGTACATATGAACTATATTATGGAACTGATGAAGTACCCTATACGCCTGGAGATGCAAAAGATGCATACTTAATTAAAGAAGGGACGACAATTAATGTAACTACTAATAAATACGGCGGTCAAATTGAGGGTAACGAATGGGGTACTAGAAACGAACAACGTGAACTAGTAACAGTAGATTCTTTTGCAGGTAACCTCTTTACTTTATCTATTAATGGAGATAACTACACTTATGAAGAAGCAATTGAAACTGAAAAAGTCTACTTAACAACTCATTTTAAGTTAGATGGAGTCGATCTTTCTGAACATTTAGCTAGACTACTTACATATAGTGAAGTAATCGAAGAATACTATGATCCTCTTTATGAAAAGTATTTTATTAATACTTATGGTCCGTTCCTAGATATTGTCTGGAACGGAACAAGTCATACAGGTCGATTTAAAAAAGCACTTGAATTTAATTGCTCTAGTGATGGTATTACTTTTGAAGTAACTTATTCATTTGTTAAAGGGACAGGTGAAAGTGAATCACGCGTCTTTTATGAAAGTTATACTACTGGAACGGTTACCTATCCTTAATATGTCTTATTTAATCTAACTAAAAAGGCTCCAACTGGAGCTTTTTTTGTCATTATTTAGAACGATTTACGCTCTTCGTACTGTTACGATAAACTTACGAGAAATAAGGATAACTTTATCAGCCCGGCGACAGTTAACTAACTCAAGTTTAACGAATTTTTCATCAACTTCTAGAAGTGTACCAACATACTTTTTAGGTGCACTGGCCCCGCCAGCTGTGCGAACACCTAAAGCAACATCCATTTCTACTTTTGCATTAATTAATTCTTTTAGCATAATTCCCCCTTTAGATATTTTTAGATGATAATCTTAATTATCTCTAAATTAATTTTAACATATTTAAATAAATGAGCTAAAAATTGTAAGGGTTTCTTTACATTTTAGCGATTAAAATATCTTTTATGTTAAAATTAACAAGAAATAAGGGGGGGGGATATGATGAGTTGGTTTAATTATATTGGTCTAATAATCGTTATCCTTCTTTTAGTTCCTAATATTATTTATGCTATTAAGATAAAAGAAGAACTTAAATATCAAAATAAAGTTTTAAATAATTTAGAAAATATTGGTCGATATGGATCAATGTTTTTTATGGTTTTTAATATTCCTTATACTTGGATGCAGTTTTACTTTAATTACGCTAAATATGTTTATATCGGAGTTAATGCTCTTTTAGTTATTGCTTATTTAGTTATCTATCTAATTATGTGGAAGAAAAATAATATTGTTAAGTCGATGCTTCTTTCAGTTATTCCCTCGCTTATTTTTGTTTTCTCTGGCGTAATGATTGGAAGCATTCCTCTTATATTGTTTGGCCTTCTTTTTAGTGTTACGCATATATTTATATCAGTTAAAAGTGCAAAATTAAGCGATGACTCACCTAAAATTAAGAAAAACGCTTTAATAACAACGCTGGGTGTAGCACTTAGTATCTTACTTATTCCCTTTATTGTTTTAGGTACGCTAGGAGGTTATGCTTCTAGCTCATATAAAAAGTTAAATAATATGAGCGTAGAAGAAATGATTAATTATAATATTGAAAAAGAAGGTGTAAGCATTAGCATAGCTACGATAGCTAACGGTGAATTAACTCTAGATTACTATCAAAAAGGTAGTGAAAACTTAGAAGAGAAAACATATGAGATTTGTTCAATTAGTAAGACTTTTGTAGGTTTAATCTTTGCTAAAAGTGTAAGCGAAGGCCTTGTTAATTTGGATGATTCAATCGGAAAATATTTAGATTTAGATAATGAGAAGTATTACCCTACAATTAGGCGTCTATTAACTCATACTTCTGGTTATAAAGGCTATTACTTTGAAACTGAAATGATTAAGAATCGCTACGAGCAAAAGACATGTAATGGCTTTTATAGTATTAGTAGAGATAAGATTTTATCTAGAATTAAAAAAGTTAAGCTTATAAATAAAGATTATCCCTTTCAATACTCTAATTTTGGTGTTGCAGTTCTTGGTCTAGTTTTAGAAGCAATCTATCAAGATGATTTTACTAAT
>JAAYSA010000039.1 GCA_012518455.1 Erysipelotrichaceae bacterium
ATATACCCAAAAACAATTAAAAAAGTGTAAAAATTTCAATTTGTAAAAACGCTCATATAATCGCGAAAAAACTGCGATTTTTGAGTATCTATTTTAAAAATGTTAAAATGTAGACGATTTGCGACATTTTTTAATTGTTTTTTAGAGCAAATTACCTTATATTTAATCTTAGATTAAAAAAGGAGGGAAGAGGGCAATGAAAAATGATGTAATTATCGAACTACAAAACTTAACGAAAGTCTACGATGGTAAAACTGTTGTAGATAATCTAAATCTAAAAATTCAAAAAGGTGAATTTGTCACATTTTTAGGACCTTCAGGCTGCGGGAAAACGACTACCCTTCGTCTTATCGCAGGTTTTGAAAATCCAACTGAAGGCCGCATCATCCTTAACGGTGTTGATATTACTAATGTCCCTGCTTATAAACGACCAGTTAATACCGTTTTTCAACGCTATGCCCTATTTTCTCATCTTGATGTCTACGATAATGTTGCCTTTGGCTTAAAAGTTAAAAAGTTTCCTTTTAGCGATGAGTTTGGCGACACTAAAATGCGTAAACTAACTGCTAATGAAATTGATGATAAAGTCGTCGCTGCTCTTAAACTTGTTGACCTAGAAGAATTTGAAGATCGTGATATTGCTACGCTCTCAGGCGGCCAACAACAACGAGTCGCAATTGCTAGAGCACTTGTAAATGAGCCAGAAATCCTGCTTCTAGATGAACCACTAAGTGCACTAGATCTAAAAATGCGTAAAGACATGCAACTAGAACTAAAAGAAATGCATAAAAAACTCGGCATAACTTTTATCTATGTAACGCACGACCAAGAAGAAGCACTTACAATGAGTGATACGATTGTCGTAATGGATGATGGAGTTGTTCAACAAATGGGTACTCCGCTTGATATATATAACGAACCAGAAAATGCTTTTGTCGCTGACTTTATCGGTGAAAGTAACCTCTATAACGCTCGTATGAGCGGAAAAAAAGAAGTCCGTTTCCTAGGTAAGGTGCATGAGTGTGTTGATGACTTCCCAATTAATGAAAAAGTTGACGTTGTCATTCGTCCAGAAGACATCGTCATTGGAAAACCTGGTAAGGGTAGTGTTGATGGAGTCATCGCTACTAAAATCTTTAAAGGTGTTCACTATGAATATGTCGTAATGGTTGGGAAAAACGAAGTCGTTGTTGAATCAACAAAATCATTTGATGAAAATGAAAAAGTTTCGTTAACTATTGATAAAGAAGATATTCATATTATGAAAACAGATGTTGTCGCTAATATATACACTGATGCCTATATTAACGATAAAAACGAAGTTATTATCGCATCGCATGCTTTTAAATGCGATGTAACGAAACTTTTAGCAGATTCTCATCTTGATGAGCATGGCTACTTAATTGGACCAAAAGGCGAAAGTTACGATTTAAATGATGTTGATGTTATTGCGACCATTGGTCTAGATGATGTAGTGATTTTTGATAACCCAGATGAAGGAGAAGTAAATGGCGAAATTATTTTAGTTCTCTTTTTAGGTGATCACTACCGTATAACAATTAGAACGGAAGATGAAGAAGATTTTGTCGCTAATACTCCGTATCAATGGAATGAGGGTGACCTAATTTCTCTTTCAGTTGAACCAAGTAAAATAGAATTAAAACTAAAAGGAGCCTTAGTTGCCCGTGAAAAGAATTAACTGGCGCACATCGCTTGTTATTCCTTATGCAGCATTTATGCTTCTTTTTGTCATATTGCCGCTTTTTGTGCTCTTTTTCTATGCCTTTAGTAGTGATTCCGGATTTTCTTTTAATCCGCTTATTAACTTTGTTACTTCAAAAGAAAAATGGAATGTTTTACTCGTTTCGTTTTTCTTTGGCTTTTTAAATACGGTTATTTGTCTTCTTATTAGTTATCCTTTAGCAATGTTTCTTGCTAATAAGAATATAAATAAAAATGCAATGCTTGTGATGCTTTTTGTGATGCCAATGTGGATTAACTTTGTTCTTCGTACCTGGGCAACGCGAGATGTACTAACTTGGATTGGCTTAAGTGGGGGTAAATATCCTGAGCTAGCGACAATGATTGGCCTAGTTTATAACTATCTTCCTTTTACAATCTTACCTTTATATACAACGATGTTAAAAATGGATAAAAGCCAAATTGAAGCAAGCTATGACTTAGGCGCAAGTAGAGCAATTACTTTTGTTCGAGTAATTATTCCAATGACTCTTCCAGGCATTTTAAGTGCCGCGACAATGGTGTTTATGCCAACGATGACAAGCTATGTTATTAGTGACATCCTAAGCGAGGGTAAAGTAACGCTATTTGGTAAATTTATTGCTCTCCACTTTGAAAATAACCTCTGGCATGATGGTTCAATGCTTGCACTTATTATGATGCTTTTAATTGGTGTA
>JAAYSA010000040.1 GCA_012518455.1 Erysipelotrichaceae bacterium
CCAGGTCCAATTGCGATTAATTCTTCCACCTATGTTGGTTATCGTGTCGCAGGCTTTTTAGGAGCCTTTTTTGCAACTTTGGGCGTGGTTTTGCCGTCCTTTTGTATTATTTTAATAATTAGTTATTTCTTCCGCGATTTACTTTCTTTTCCTTTAATTGCGGCAGCATTTAAAGGTATTAAAATAGCAGTCGCGATTTTAATAATTGACGCGGCATGGCGAATAGGTAAAGCAATTAAGTTTGATGCCTATTCAATAATAATGTTAATTGTTATTTTTATTCTTCAAATTGTATTTTCATTTTTAAATATTAGAATAAGTTCAATTTACTTTATCATAATGGGCATGTTAATTGGTCTAGTTTTATATGGGCTTATTCCTTATTTAAAAGGCAGGAAGAAATGAGTTTAGCAATAACTTTACTTCTTCTTTTTTATGTTTTCTTTAAGGTTGGTTTATTTACCTTTGGTGGTGGATATGCAATGATTCCTCTAATTGAAATGGAAACACTTTCTAGAGGTTGGATTACTTATGATGAATTAATTAATTTTATTGGGATTAGTGAGATGACACCTGGCCCATTTGCAGTTAATATGGCTACATTTGTTGGTACTACTCAAGCTGGTTTTTTAGGTGCGCTGGTTGCTACAATTGGTGTTACTTTACCAAGTTTTATTATCATTTTATTAATTGCTAAATTCTTCCACTCATTTTTGGAAAAGAAGTTTGTTCGAGCAGGTTTACGCGGGATTCAGCCAGTTGTAGTTGCACTTATTGCAGCAGCTGGTGTAACTCTAGTTTTAAAAACTGGTCTAAGTTTTTTAATTAATCCTTATGAACCTATAGATTTACGTAACATCGTATTATTAATCAATTTCGCCCTTCTTTATTTTGGTTATCGATACTTAAATAAAAAACAATTGCACCCAATTTTACTTATTGTTTTAGGAGCAATTGTTGGAATATTAACTTTTATGTTCTTTTAATCGTTATCTTCTTCAAAGTTAAATGTGTTAAAGACTTCTTCAGCTTCTTTTTGTTCTTCTTCGTCTTCAACATATTCTAGGTGACCATCATCGGTATAACGCGCAAACATTACCTCATCTTCATTTTCAGGATCAAAAAAGAAAACATATTTGGCATTTCGATCTTCATTTTCATAAGTGAATAAAATCTCTAATTCATATTCGTTACCATCTTCATCGGTAATAATAATTAAATTATCATCTGTTTTCATTTCGTGTATTTTCCTTTCTTTTAAGATAACTTTCTAAAATAACACTAGCAGCGACTTCATCAATTCGCTCTTTTATTTTATCTTGTTTTAAGCCACTTGCTAAAAGTCGTTCCTTTGCTTCAAAAGTTGAAAGTCTTTCATCTTGAAGAAAAACCGACAAATTGGGGCTTTCTTCTTCTAAATCGCTTTTAAATCGCATAACACTTTCTGCTCTAGGACCTATTGTTCCGTCCATTGAAATAGGATAGCCAAGAACAATTTTAGTTATTTTTTCTTCTTTACAAAGTTTAATAACTTCTTCGCGACCTTTTTTATAATTTCCTTTAGAATATCTAATAGTTTTTAAAGGAAGAGAAAGTGTTTGTTCACTATTGGAGATTGCTACTCCAATTGTTGTTTCACCTAAGTCTAAGCCAAGGATTCTACTCATTGTACAAAAGCTCCTTAAGGTATTCTTCAACATTTGAAAGCTTAGATGAATCTTTTCCTGCTCCTTGTGCAAATGCTTTTTGACCTCCGCCACTTCCGCCAAGGAATAAAGCGACATTTTTAACAATAACCCCTGCAGAATAGCCTTCTTTTATTGCTTCTGGACCTACTGCAGCAAGAATAGGAAATTGGTTATTCTCGCTTCCAATTAGAACTACAATACCATTTTCGTGTTTAACTTTTAGTTTATCAATTAAGCGAATTAATTCTGCTCGTGACTTATCTTTTAAAATACTAAATAGGAAGTTCACATCTTTAATCTTTACAAAGTTTTTCATTAGATTTTTAACTTCTACATTTGCTTGAAGATCAGATAGTCTTTCCACTTCTTTTTCTAACTCATTTTTTCTTGTTTGTAATGTTTTTAGAGCTATATTAGCTTCGCTTAATGTATTAACATCTAGAGCACTTTGAAGTCTTTTTGCTAATTGTTCACGTTTTTTAATTTCACGATATGCATTAAGACTTGTTGTGGCTTCAATTCGACGAATTCCAGCTGCAATACTATGTTCACTTAAAATAATGAAACTACCAATTTCGGAGGTATCACTAACATGAGTTCCTCCACAAAGTTCAAGAGAAACATCACCAAAACCGACAACACGAACAACATTATCATATTTTTCGGTAAACATTGCTTTAGCACCTTTAGCTACTGCTTCCTTTAAATTCATTTGGCTGCATGTCATTTTAAGTGCACTTGCAATATGTTCATTTACCTTTTCTTCAACTAATTGAAGATCTGTTTCACTAACTTTATTTTCATAATTAAAGTCAAAACGTAAATATTCATCAGTGACCGCACTGCCTTGTTGGCTGATTCCTTCACCAAGCACTTCAATTAAAGCACTTTGAAGCAGGTGTGTCGCACTATGGTTTCTCATTGTTAGAAGTCTTTTATTTTCATCAACCTTAAGAGTTAATTTATCACCAACTTTTAATGTCCCGTATTGGACTTCTACTTGATGTAAATGCTGGCCATGCGGAGCTTTTAAAACGAAATTTACATTAACTAAAGTTGATTTATTTTCCATTACTCCTATATCACTAATTTGTCCGCCGCTTTCAGCATAAAATGGTGTTTCTTTTAAAATCACTTCACCGCTTTCAGTTAATTCATCAACTTTCGTACCGTCTTTAAAAAGAGCAATAACTGTAGATGTTAAAGTCATTTTATCGTAATTAAAATTACTTTTTTCTTCAAATTTTAAAAGATCTTCACTTTGTTTATGCATTGAATCTACATCTTGTCTTGCTTTTCTAGCTCTTTCTCTTTGTTCTTCTAAAAGCTTCTCAAAATCATCAAAATTAAAAGGAACACCTTCTTCAAGAGCAATTTCTTTTGTTATATCAAGAGGGAAACCATATGTATCATAAAGCTTAAAGGCGGTTTCAGAAGTTATTTTACCTTCAGTAGCAATTATTTTACGCATTAATTGTTCACCGTTTTGAAGGGTTTTAATAAAGCGTTCTTCCTCACCTTTAATTAATTGTTTTACTTTTTCTTTGTTATTAACTAAATTTGTATAAAAATCTTCATAAATTTTGACAACATCATCAACTAATTTATGAAGGAAGGTCCCTTCTATACCAATTTGACGGCCATATCGCATAGCTCTTCTAACTAGACGGCGTAAAACATAGCCTCTTCCTTCATTAGAAAACATTGATCCATCACTAAGTGCAAATGTTGCAGCACGTATATGATCACTAATGACGCGATATGCTGCTAAATTGTCTTCATATTTTACACTAGCAAGGGTTGAAACTTTTTCAATAATTGGCATAAATAGATCAGTTTCAAAATTCGTTTCCTTATCTTGAAGGATTGCTGCGATTCTTTCTAAACCTGCGCCAGTATCAATGTTTTTACTAGGTAATTCATTATATTCTTCACGTTTTTTACCTTTTTCGGAATTAAATTGTGAAAAAACAATTCCCCAAATTTCAATATAACGGTCATTATCAATGTCTTTTTTTAATAATTCAATCCCTTGTCCTTTTGGATCAAATTTAGGACCGCGATCGAAGAATACTTCTGTATTAGGGCCACTTGGTCCTTCACCAATTTCCCAATAATTTCCTTCAAGTGGGATTAAATTTTCCTTTTTAACACCGTGTTTTTGCCATTCTTCATAAGTTGCTAAATCACTAGGATGATATGTGAAATATAATTTTTCAATTGGCATACCAAAATATTCTTCACTCGTTAGAATCTCAATAGCAAATGCTATTGCTTCTTTACGAAAGTAATCCCCAATTGAAAAATTACCTAACATTTCAAAAAAGGTATGATGCCTACTTGTTTTTCCAACATTTTCAATATCATTAGTTCTAATACTTTTTTGCACATTCGTTAAACGTGGATTTTGCGGAGCCTTACTTCCATCAAAATATTGTTTAAGGGCTGCAACACCACTATTAATCCATAGTAAAGTAGGGTCATTAATAGGAATAAGACTTGCACTAGGAATTTGTAAATGACCTTTTTTAATAAAAAAGTCTAACCAAAGTCTACGAATTTCATTACTTGATAAATACTTCATATAATCCTCCAAAAAATGAAAAAAGGTACTTTAAGGAACGAAAGATTCCGCGGTACCATCCTTTTTCATTTTACAATGCACTCAATTTTCTCTTAACGCGAGTTAACGGAGATGATTAGTCTCTCTAAGAAGTGGCTTTTAATCATTTTTCATTCGCTTTCACTGTCCGAATGTCGCTAATAAATGGTTGATTAATTCGTCTTCTATACGATTTGTAATTTTATTATAACACATAATAAAAATTACACTTAATTGATTTGTTCACCTTTATAAAAGACTTTATCAATTATTCCTCCGCCTAGACAAAAATCGCCATCATAAAAAACACATGCTTGTCCAGGAGTAAGAGCTTTATATGGTTTTGGAAATGTAAGAAGGACATCCCCATTTTGTTTTTTTGTAATTATAACTGGTAAATCTTTTTGCCGATAACGAAATTTAGCGTTTAATTTTGTCCCTTCTTTTGGTTCAATACTATTCCAGTTAAGTTGATTAATCAGCGCTGAATCGCTAAGTAGATGCTCATCATTAGGATCAGAAGCAACAAAAAGTATGTTTTTCACTACATCCTTTTTACAAA
>JAAYSA010000041.1 GCA_012518455.1 Erysipelotrichaceae bacterium
CTTATTTTTATAGTCAAATAAAAACTTTTTTTCACACTGTGAAAACGCTATCAAAATGAGATAATCAAAGTATTAATTAATAATGGATTATTAAAATGTTTTTATTTGACAAAAAATGAGACTATTTCTAGAACAATTACAACTAAAAGTAGTATCGCTGAACTAATCCAGGGGGCAGTACGATGTTTTCTTTTATGTGCAATTTCTTTTTCGCTAAGTTTGCCAGACCAATTTTTCTCTTTTCTTCTTACTCTAGCTTCGCGAAAATCAGTAACAATAAATCCATAAGCAAAATAAATTATGATAAATAATAAGATCACAATTTCTACTCCAAAAGGAAAATTTACATTAAAAGAACCAAAAATTGTAGTATAAGCAGTTAAAAAATATAAACCAAAAGCAACTATATTAGCGACAAGCACCATAATAATAATTGCTATCCATGTTTCTTTTTTCTTTAGTTGTTCTTTCATCTATGTTCTCTAATTAACTTTAGCATATAATTGCAATTAATTAACGGTAAAAGTATACTAAAGATGATAAAAATATGGCAAACAAAAACTTTAAAGAAAACAAACTAAAACGATTTATTGCAAAAAGTATTCAACCAATTTTGCGCGTTTTTAACAAACGAGCTTATGTATCTTTGCAATATCGTTATATTACAGGACATAAGCTAGATTGGGTAAATCTAGAGCGCTTTACTGAAAAACTACAAAAATTGCGTCTTGATATTTATCCATACGATGATAAAGTCAGTTGGGCAGCAGGAAGAGTGGGGGCAAGAGAATTTGTTAAACAAAAAGGTTTTGAGGATCTTCTTGTACCAATTGCAGGAATTTATAATTCCTTTAAAGAAATTGATTGGGATAAAGTACCTAATCAATTTGTTATTAAAGCTACCCACGCATGTGCTTTTAACTATATTTGTAAAGATAAAAATAAACTTGACGTGAAAGAGTTAGAAAAGAAATGTCGTCGCTGGCTTAAAACTGACTATGGTAAAAAAACAGTTGAACTTCACTATAGTAAAATTAAACCTCAACTTATTATTGAACATTATATTGGTACAGAAACTTCTCTTCCAACAGAATATAAATTTAATGTTTTTAACGGTACTCCTCGATACTTATATGTAGTAACCGGAAGAGGGCAAGATATTCGCTATAACAATCTTGATATGAACTTTGAACCTTTCGATGGTGCACAATTTAATCACTGGACAAAAACCGACTATCCTTTACAAAAACCAGCTCAATTTGAAAAAATGGCGCAAATTGCAGCCATTTTAGGAAAAGACTTTCCTTTTGTAAGAGTTGATTTATATTTAGTCGGTGACAAGATATATTTTAACGAGTTAACATTTACTCCCGCTAAAGGAACATTAATTCTTGATGACGATAGTTATGATTTCTTAATGGGTAAATGGTTAACACTGCCTAACGCCACTTAGAATGTGGAAGCATTAATTCATAAAGCATTAATGCAAATTTATAATCAGTATCCGTATTAGCAACACCACCTGGGCAAAGGAGCCCATGTTCCTTAAGAGTAAAACTAAAGGAGAAACCGGTGGTTCTTTTCAATAGGGGGAGTTGTTGTTGGGTTAAAACATCTTTTAATCTAAAGTAAATAACATTAGAATTCCCGCTTCCATCTGTATAAATTTCATTTAAATCCATTTTAAAAGTAACTTTTGATGGTTGCATACTTGCGCTTTCTTCAATGTAAAAAGATACTCTAAATTCTAGATCACTATTATAAGTTGGTCCCTCATCAATATTGGTAGCACCTCTTAAGGAAACAAAAAAGGAAGTGTATTCAACGAGTTCATGTTTAAATAGAACACCAAAGCCGTTTTCATCAGTTTGAATTCTAGCGATCGCGCCAAATCCAAAACAATTAATTAGACCATCAGTCATTTTTGAAAAATAACCTCGTTTGAAGGAATCATTTATTTTACTATCGCCGTAGTTACTATCAGAAAGATTGTAATATTTTGAATAGTCATACCAACTTACTCTTTGTAATTGATTGTTAAGCACTTCTTCTACAGTGTTTTCATCTAAATCTATACCAAATTTTTCTTTAAGTTCTTTTTTAGAAATTAAACCCTCTTGATAATCTGGAATTAAAGCTTTTTCTTTAGCTTCACCGCCTAAAAACGAATAAGTCTTATCGCTTACATCAATATCAATTATTGTTTCATTAGTAGAATATACATTTTTTCTTAACTCTTCTGGATAATAGGAATAATAATTGGCCAAAAAATCACTATCCGTGTATTGACCTTGATTAAATACTTCATTAACTGCATCTTTACAACCAGTAAGGAAAAAGACTAGAAAGAGTATTGTTGAAACTCTTTTTATTTTATTTCTTGCCATTCGTAAACTTCCTCCTTCTTATCGTTATGTTTATTTTCTTCTTTTAAGGGTAACTTGTTTTGTTTAAAAATTGAGTTTGGTAAATACATGTAGCCCAATAAGAAAATCACAATTGTAAAAACATGTGATTCAATCAATGGGAAATAATTAATACTCCAAAACTCACTAGTAAATGAGTATAACGCGTGTGGATAAAAAAAGAAATAACGCACAAAAATCATAATTAATAAAGAAACAAATAGTGTTTTAATATGTTTTGGATCTTCACTTTTATCTAAGTAATTAATAACAACTTTTACTGAAAAAACAACAAAGATTAGTAAGCTAAGAAACCCAATCCAACCTACTTCTCTTAATGCATCCATTAAGAAGTTTCCAGTAGGAAATGCATCTTTAACTGTTATACCAGTAGAAAGAGGAAATTCATTTACAGGATAGGTGAATGGAACTCCAAAAAAAGCACCCTTAACAAATGAATCTCTTATCACTTGATAATAAACTAAGACTTTGCTATTTAAAAATATCTTGCGAGTAAACCCATTGCTTGATAATAAATTAATAACCGTTTGATTACCAAACGCGCAGAATAAACCAACAATTATCGAAAGACCTACTAACCCTAGTATAGAAAGTGCTGTAATTTTAAACCACTTCGTTTTCAACTGATCATATTTATATAAAAGAGCAAAAGCAAAAGAAGGTATTAAAAAGACCAACGCGGTGAAATCTGGTAATAAAGCTATTGTCAATATACCAATTAATCCTAAACCACTTAAAATTAATATTTGTTTTCGATTATTTTTCTCTTTTATAAATAGTAGAGTAACTAAAGAAGATGCTAAGAACAAAGCAATATTAACTAAAGCTTTTGAATCAACTGTTGCTATATTAAAGCCGAGCAAATAGGATGATTGTTTGGCAACTAAATATGGTTTTCCAGCATAATAATTAACCATATTTTGATAAATTAAGCGGTAAAATGCACCGTAATTATAAAGTGTAGCTATTAGAGAAACAGACACTAATAGTGCAAATCCTCCTAAGATCATATATGGTACATATTTATGTTTAAACCCGTCAGTTCTTCTAATTATATAGGCAAGTAAGAAGAAACTAATTAATCCTCCAATAGACTCAAGCAGTTTAAAAATAGAACGCCCCATGAAAATGTAATCGGGGTGTTGACCCAAATTTTCTGGGGCAACTTTATAAGTCGGTCCTAATAAAATAAGAAGAAAATAAAATAATAAGGGAATCGCATAAATCAATAATTCAAAATTTTGTTCCACTTTAAGTATTTTTATTAATATAGGTAATGATGCTAAAACTAGCAAAATTGAAATGATATTAAAAATAATCATATAATTTCCTAAGTTCATTGCTACAAATGCTAATAACTCTAAGGAAACAAAAAGAATTACTAATTTAATATTTGCTTCATATTTTTCTTTATCAATTACTGGTTTTTTACCAGTAGCATCCATTTTCGACATTATGTGCTCCTTTCGGCTTTAAGTTTGGTCTTTGCCAATGTTCATTTATATATCTACTAACGTAGTCTCTTTTTTCCCATCTTTTTCCAATGATACCAAATAACAATTGTGTTGCGCCACCACTTTGTATTGCTTGTTTATTTAATGAATTAATAAATAAGCATAAAGGCGTTCCATATGCTCCTGCTCCAACGAGCGCAATATCAAACTCATGTTTTAATATTTGAACTTTCATATAATCAAGCGCTTCAAACCAATTACTAAATCTTTCATCAGTTTCCTTAGCAATTGTTTGTACTGCTTTTATTGTAATTAGTGTAAATTCAGGCAGTATATTGCTATCTTCACCGAATAACAATTTTCTTTTCTTATATTGTTCTTCAATTTGTTCAGCAAGAGGAGAAATAACTAGTACTCGTTTACCTTCTAAAAGATGAGACCACCTTCCTAATATTGGATCAAATGCCCAATTTTGAACAGGTTTTGCGCTTGGACAATAGTATTTGAAAAAATAATTTTCCATGTGTAAACCACTTATCCCAAGTAATGTAGTACCACTTAAAATATCTAACAAATACTCGCCATAGTTATCGATGTTTTCATCGTCAGTTGGAAAAAAGCCCCCATTATTTTTAAGCGCATACCTAACATTTTTACTATATTTCCGTGCAAAACCGAAACGTTTTTTTTCATAACCATTAAACGCACTTATCTCTGTGCCACCAAAACGAATAGCTGCGAAAGGTTTTCCTCGTTGAATTTCAGTTTGAAGTACAACAATACTTTCATTCATTGTAATTTGTTTGTATTTTCCAATTTTATTATGCTTTGGAGCAATTTTAAAAAGTTTGTACTTTAAAACATGGGGAGCACTTTTTATAAATTCCCAGATATAACTTAATCGCGACCCTTTTCGTTTCTTTACTTTCATAATGATATTCTAATCTAAAAGTTGTTTAATAACAAAATATGCAAGTGCAAGTCCGAATGAATTGGGCACAAATACCGAACTGCTTGGAGTTCTTGTAGTATTTTTAATTGGGTCTTCTTTACTCCACACTACCACTTGTTTTTTTACACCTAATTTTCTTAATTCACTACGAATTAGTTTTGCAAGAGGATCGCCCTCTGTTTTAAAAATGTCTGAAATTAATACCTTTGTCGGATCAAAACGGTTGCCTGCTCCCATTGAACTAATTAAGGGTATCTTATCAAAATATGCTCTTTTTATTAGAGCAACTTTCACATTAACATCATCCAAAGCATCAATATAAAAGTCGCATTCTCCAACTTCAATCATTTCAATATCTTCAATTGTTACTTTTTTTGAATATTTAAAAACCGTGCAATTTGGGTTTATTTCTTGTATTTTCGACTCTAAAACATCAACTTTCATTTTTCCTATAGTAGTAATGTCAGCGACCACTTGTCGGTTCAAATTTGTTTCTTCTACAACATCAAAATCATAGATACTAATCTTACCAATACCCATTCTAGCTAAAGCTAAGGCGGCAGTGCCCCCAACTCCGCCAATTCCAAAAATGGTTACATGGCTTTTTTGGATTTTTTCAAGTCCTTTATTTCCTATTAAAGGTAGTATTCGAGCGTATCTCATTTTATTTGCCCCAAATAAATTCGTTTAAAATTTCTTTTGATTTTTCAGGATATAAAAAGTAGGCTTGGCAGTGATTTGCACCATCAACACCAATAAATCTTTTAGGAGCTATAATTTCAGCATAATTTTTTTCTCCCATTTCAAACGGAACAAAATTATCAGATTTTCCATGGATAATAAAAACTGGTAATTTTGTATTATTTTTAATGTCATTAAGTGTATTGGTTTTGTATAAAGAAAACCCAGCAAACATCCGACAATACATATCTATAATCCTAAGAGATAATCTAAAATTTACTCCTGTCATAACTTTTAATGTATGTAATCCAACTTCTGCCGCACTTGTATATGGAGAATCTGCGATAAAGCCCTTAACATTTGCTGGTAAATTTGTTAAAGAAGAAACCATTAATGTTGTAGCAGCACCCATCGATGCACCGTGTATATAAATAGTTTTCTTTCCGTAATACCTTTCATTAATAAATTTAATCCAAAGTAAAATATCATATTTTTCTTTCGCACCAAAAGTTATGTACTTCCCTTCACTTTTTCCACATGCTCTTTGATCAACAAGTAGTAATGTAGCCTTTTCACGATAAAGCATTAATCCTACCGTCCCTTCAAATGTAGCTTGAGATTTATATCCGTGAATAAAAATAATAACTGTATCACTTAACTTATTTTCAAATAAATAAGCATGTAATTTAAGATTATCATCGCTTTTTATATAAATGTCTTCATACTTTTTGGTTTTAACAAATACTTTTTCTCTTTCTTTTTTTAAATTAGTAAAGTTATCACCCCAATTGTCTCCAAGTAGTTTATTGTTTTCAACGGGAGTCCCTGTAGTCCTTCCAAAAAAGATAATAAACACCAAAAAAAGTATTAATAAATAAAGGATTAATACACCTATGATTACTAAAATTGCGATAACCCAAGGATTCATACTTATATTATAGCGAAGTTTTTTATTAATAAATATAAAATCGTGTAAAATTACACGATTTTATACTATTATTTTGTTCGTTTATACACGATATTTCTTTAATTTCGCATACTTTGCACGACCATCTTTATATTCAAGTTTGATCGTATCTTTAATTAATGGTAAAAGGTACTCTTTTATTTTTATCCCATTACCACGCATATCATTAATTAATTCTGGGGTTAATTTATGTTCAACGTTAGCAATATTTGATAATTCTTTTAAACAGTAACGAACTTTATAAGTTGGCCCTTCAAGACGTTCGATAATAACCATTTTATTAGTTTTACCACTTACAACTGCTTGAACAGCCTTTTTAGAAACTTGAATTGCTTCTTCTTGATCTACACGAGTAATGTATTCAGTTCCTGCTCGTTGAAGAAGACTAAATTCAATTGGTCTAGTCGAAATACCATATCGGCGTTCAATCTCGCCTGCTAAAATGCCGCTAACACCACCTAGTTGAACATGTCCAAATAAATCTCGTTTTTTATTTTCTAGTGGCAAATATGCTTCAACACCTTCACTTACGACAAATAAGGCAGATCCTTTTTCTTCGTAAACTCGTCGTGCTCTTTCACAAAATTCATTAATATCAAAACGTTCTTCTGGAACATAAATATAATCAGGTTTTAGATGTGGCTCAGAAATCACGGCCGCTGCTGCAGTAAGCCACCCTGCGTTTCTTCCCATTACTTCAATAATTACTACTTTACCCTTTGAATAAACTAAATTATCAAGAGCGATATCTTGAATTGATTGAACAACATAGCGTGCTGCACTTGGAAAACCAAGACAATGATCAGTAAAAGCTAAATCGTTATCAATGGTTTTGGGAATACCGATAACATTGCAATCATAGCCCACTTTTGCAAAAAAGAGTGACAATTTGTGGCATGTATCCATAGAGTCGTTCCCACCATTTACAAGAAGATACCCAACATTATGTTTTTGACAAGTATTAAGAATTCTTTGATAATCAATATCACCAATATCTTCACTTAATTTATAACGGGTCGTACCTAGTGCTGCCGCTGGCGTTTGTTTTAAAAGTTCAATTGTTTCAGGATCTTCTTTTCTTAAATCAATTAATTCATCTTTTAAAATTCCTTCAATCCCATGAATGCTTCCATAGATTCCACCAACTTTTTCTTCTTTTAATGCTTGTTTGATTACACCATAAAATGAGGTGTTAATAACGGCCGTTGGTCCGCCTGATTGAAAGTATAATAATGCTTTTTTCATATTGTTCTCCTTTATTAATAATTTAAATTTGATGTCTTTCAGCAATTTTTATTCGTTCAATAGCCCGATGCAATGCTGCTTCTGCTCTTTTAAAATCTATATCTTCGCCTTTTTCTTTTAAGCGTCTAGTCGCGCGCTCTTTTGCTTTTAAAGCTCTTTGAATATCAATATCTTTTGCATTTTCTATTGCTTCTGCAATAACTGTGACTTTTTTATCCTTAACTGTAAGAATGCCTTTGGCTATAAAATATTCTTTTATTTCTTTATTAATAACCACTTTCATACTGCCTGGAATAATAATAGTCATAAAATCAGTATATTTTGGCAAAATCGTTAAATTGCCTTTATATGTAGGTATATGAAGTTCATCAATTTCACCTTTAAATACTTCGCGATCAGGTGTTCTAATTTCAGTAAAAAAACTCATCTATTTTATTCCTTCTGCTTTTTTAACAACATCTTCAATTGTTCCTACATATAGGAATGCTTGTTCTGGGAGATGATCATATTCACCACTTAGAATTGCTTTAACACTGCGAACTGTATCTGCAACTTTTACATATTGACCTTTGGTATTACTAAATGCTTCTGCAACAAAGAAAGGTTGACTTAAGAAATTTCGTAAGCGTCTTGCTCTTAAAACGGTAACGCGATCTTCATCACTTAATTCATCAATACCAAGAATTGCAATAATATCTTGAAGATCTTTATATTTTTGTAAAACTCTTTGGGCCTCTCTTGCAACTTCATAATGTTCTTTGCCTACATATTCTTCTGAAAGGGCTTGAGAAGATGAATCAAGAGGATCAACTGCTGGATATAAACCTAGCGCTGCAATCTTTTGATCTAATACTGTTCTTGCATCTAAGTGAGCAAATGTAGTTGCAGGAGCGGGGTCAGTTAAGTCATCTGCAGGAACATAAATAGCCTGAACTGAAGTAATTGAGCCGTCTTTTGTCGAGGTAATGCGTTCTTGTAGTTCGCCCATTTCAGTTGCAAGTGTAGGTTGATAACCGACTGCAGAAGGCATCCTTCCAAGAAGTGCGCTAACCTCACTTCCTGCTTGTGAGAAACGGAAAATATTATCAATAAAGAGTAATACGTCTTGCTTTTCATGATCGCGGAAATACTCTGCCATTGTTAAGCCAGTAAGACCTACACGCATTCTTGCTCCAGGTGGTTCATTCATTTGTCCAAAGACAAGTGCTGTTTGATTTAAAACACCACTTTCTTTCATTTCTAAATAAAGATCATTGCCTTCTCTTGAGCGTTCGCCAATACCTGCAAAAACTGAAATTCCTTCGTGTTCTGTCGCGATATTGTGAATTAGCTCTTGAATTAGTACGGTTTTCCCAACACCGGCACCGCCGAATAAACCAATCTTTCCACCTTTAATATAAGGGCAAAGAAGGTCAATAACTTTAATACCCGTTTCTAAAATTTCGTGAGAAACTTTTTGTTCTCTAAATGAAGGAGGATCGCGATGAATCGGATGATGTTCACACATGCTGAAATCATCTCTTAACTGATCAATTGGTTCGCCTAAAACATTAAACATTCTTCCTAATGTCTCTTTTCCAACTGGAACCGTAATTGGTGCGCCGGTAGAAATTACTTCCATTCCGCGAACTAATCCATCCGTTAAACCCATAGATACACTTCTAACGACATCATCACCAATATGTTGTTGAACTTCACTTACAAGTTTTTTCCCATTTGGAAATGGAATTTCTAATGCAGTTAGTAAGGCTGGTAATTCACCTTCTTTAAACTTAACGTCAATAATTGGTCCTATTGCTTGAATAATAAACCCTTTGTGTCGTGTCTTTTTCATAAATTCCTCCTATACATTTGAGCCACCAAGAACTTCAGTTAATTCTTGAGTAATAGCAGCTTGTCTTGCGGTATTGTATTGAATCATTAATTCATCAATTAAATCAGTAGCATTGTCAGTAGCAGCTTCCATTGCGTTTCGTCTAGCAGATTGCTCACTTACTTGAGCGGCGATTAATACTTTCATAATAAGAGCATTAATATAAAGCGGAATAAGTTCTTCTAAAAATTGGGTTGCATCTGGTTCAACAATTGGAAATGGTGCAAGTTGCTCTTTAAGTTCTAATTCATTAGTTTCGTTTCGAAGCGGAAGTAAGGTAATTGATCGAGGTTCACTATTTAATGAATTTATATAATGCGTATAATGAATTTGAACTTGATTGTCTTTTTTTAATTTGTATCGAGTTGTAAATAATCTTCCTAATTTGAGCACGGTATCATAACTAAGGTCATCACCTACATTGATAAAGTCAGTAATTATGTTATCGTGTGTTTTTCTAATCTCACGATACCCTCGTTTACCAATAACTAAAAGCGTATCTTCTTCTTTAATTTTATTTTGTACATAGTTAATTAAATTATTGTTGTAGGCACCACATAAACCAAGATTACTAGTCAAAATAACGTGCAAAATGCCGCTCGATTCTTTATTTTCAAGAAAATAAGGTGATTCAATTTTAATTTCTAGTTTTTGATATTCATTTAATATTGTTTTAAAAGATTCAGTAAATTTATCAGAACTATAAAAATACTTTTGCCATCTTTGTAATTTAGTAACGGCAATTAATTCCATCGCACTAGTAATTTTTCGCGTCGCAACGATTGAATTGATGCGTCGTTTCGTTGCTTGCATTTGAACCGACATTGTTCTCTATCTTTATCCTTTACTTATAGAAATCCTTACAGTGTTTATGTAACGCTTCAATGTTTTTATCACTTAAAGTTTTTGTTTTCTTTAACTCTTTAACAAGACCTGCGTTACTAACTTTTAGGTTGTTATATCCTTCTAGTAGTTTTTCATGGATTTCATTTAAAGCTAGATTAACTAAATAATCGTTTTGAGCAACAAATAAATAATAAACTTGTTGTTCGACCTCATATGGCTTGTACTGAGGTTGTTTTAAAACTTCCATTAAAATTTGTCCATGTTCAAGCGTCTTACGTGTTGATGCATCTAAATCACTACCAAATTGAGCAAAAGATTGAAGTTCGCGGTAATTAGCTAAGTCAATTTTTAAGCTTCCTGCAACTTTTCGCATTGCTTGAATTTGAGCCTTGCCACCTACACGAGACACTGATTGACCAGAGTCAATCGCAGGTCTTTGACCTGCATTAAATAAATCTGCTTGTAAGAAAATTTGACCATCTGTAATTGAAATAACATTGGTAGGAATATAAGCACTACGATCTCCAGCTTGTGTTTCAATGATTGGAAGGGCAGTAATTGATCCTCCTCCATTGTCTTTATTTAATTTACAAGCACGTTCAAGTAGACGGCTGTGTAAATAGAAAATATCACCAGGATAAGCTTCTCTACCAGGTGAACGTCTAAGTAGTAATGATAGCGTTCTATAAGCAACAGCGTGTTTGCTTAAATCATCGTATACAATCAAAACATCTTTGCCTTGTTCTAACCATTCTTCTGCCATTGCAGCTCCTGCAAATGGAGCGACCATTTGAAGGGGAGCAAGTTCACTAGCAGTAGCACTTACTATAGTAGTATATGAAAGTGCACCTGCATCTTTTAATCTTTCTACAATGTTAGCAACGCTAGATTGTTTTTGTCCAATTGCAACATAGATACATAGAACATTTTCCTCTTTTTGATTAATAATCGTATCAATTGCAATTGCCGTTTTTCCAGTTTGACGGTCCCCAATAATAAGTTCTCGTTGCCCTCTTCCTATTGGAATCATTGAGTCAATTGCAATAATTCCTGTTTGAAGTGGTTGATTAACTGGTTCTCGTTTCATAACTCCAGGTGCAATTCGCTCAATTGGACGCGTTTTTGTAGTCTTAATTTCTCCTAAACCATCAATTGGTAGACCAATTGCATTAACAACCCGACCAATAAGTTCATCCCCGACAGGGACTTCAAGGACGCGTCCAGTTCGCTTAACTGTATCGCCTTCTTTAATTAATTTATCGTTACCTAGTAGAACAGCTCCAACATTATCTGGTTCAAGATTTTGAACCATGCCGTAAACATCATGAGGAAAGAGGATTAATTCTCCAAGCATTGCCTTATCTAGACCATAGATAAGAGCGATGCCGTCTCCAACACTCATAACAGTTCCTACATCATCAAGTTGTAGTTCGTGTTCATATTCTTTAATTTGTGCCTTAATAAGAGCACTAATTTCATTAGGTTTAATTTTCATTTCGGCTGTCCACCTTTCTTTGTCGTAGTTGTTTTTTGAGTTGTTCTAGTTTGTTATCAAGTGTCCCATCAAAAATTTGATCACCAATAACTACTTTAATTCCTCCTAAAATTGAAGGATCTTCTTTGTTTTCTAACTTTACCGTTGTTCCAATTCTAATTGTTACGGCTTCTTCAATTGATTGAACTTCTTTTTCGCTTAATGGAAATTTAGAATAAATAAATCCATGTAAAATCCTAAGCGATTCATCAGCTAATTTGACATACTCATTAACAATATCTTTAAAGTAGAGTATGCGATGTTGTTTTACGATTAATTTTAAACCATTCGTAAATAGACTACTTTTATAAGGAGTGGTAACTGATTCTATAATCTTTTCCTTTTCATCTTCTTTAATGTTTGGTGTCGCTAAAAGCGTTTTTAGGCGTGGATGTATATCTAATTGAGCGCAAAAATCAAGCAAAATATCCTTTAGTTCTTTTAATTGCCCTTCTTCTTTAGCAAGTGAATGAAGTGCTAAAGCATACATTAAAGATGGATTAACACTCATTCTTCTTTAACTTCCTTAATAAAATCTTCAATAATTCGCCTATTGTCTTTTTCACTAACTTCACGTTCAAGAACTTTTTTAGAAGCGTCAAGTGCTACTTCAACGATCTCTTGATGAATTTCATCAAGTGCTTCGGTTTTTGCTAACTCAATTTCACTAAGAGCTCTTGCGCGTTCTTTTTCAACTTCAAGTTTTGCTTCAGTTAACATTTGCTGACGCATTTTCTCGCTACTTTCAATTGTTTCTTTAATCATTGCTTGAGCTTTAAGACGTTCAGATTCAACTTCTTTTTCTGCAGCAGAAAGTTTTTCTTCCATTTCTTTTTTAGAAATTTCGGCTGCTTGAATGTTTTCTCTAACATGTTCAGCACGTGTGTTTAGCATCTTTTTTATAGGCTTATAAAAGAGATAAACGATAATAAGAATAATGACAATAAGAACTGCAAATTGCACTACAAAAGGCCAAATCCCGCTTGGAAATATTTTATTGCGGAAATCCTCTGGGCCAAATGGTACGTCCGTTAAAAACGCATTGTTAAATAATTGAGTTCTCATTTTTATAGCTACCTTTTAGCCAAGAATGAAAATAATTAAAATTGAAACGATAAGAGCATAAATACCAGTCGTTTCGGTTAAGGCGATACCAAGAATCATAGTTCCTCGAATATCTTGTGACGTTTCTGGATTTCGCATAATTGCTTCAATTGCTTTTTCAGCAATTCTGCCTTCACCAATTGCACATGCCATACCACCTAAAACGGCAATACCTGCAGCTAATGCGACTAAACCGTCACCAGTTGTAGCACCTGCTAACACATTAAGTAATACGTTTAACATAACTAAATCTCCTTTATCATGTCGTTATTTTTTATATTGTTAACACTAGCGGGAATTTCATCTGGAGAATCATCTTCTTGCGAGATGAAAATCATCGATAGTGATACAAACACGAGTGTTTGAATAAATGCCCCAAATAAATCAAAATACATATGTAAAAACGGAGCCAAAATAGGCGTAACTAATAAGCTACTTGGGCCAGTAGGAATAAAACCACCATAAATAACATTTGCTAATAATCCACTACCCCAATAAAGCAGGTTCATAATTGTCCAGCCTGCTAAGGCGTTCCCAAATAAACGAAGCGAGAGAGAAATAAGCGGAGCAAATGTACTAATTATATTTACCGGTAAAAAGAAAAATACCGGCTCGACAAAGCGTTTGAAATATCTCCACTTGTTAGCCCGTACTGCAGTCGCATGAACTAAAATAATTGTTAATGTCCCAAGCGAAACAGGCACGATTAAATTAACCATTGGAGTTGGTAATCCTAGTAGGCCTAAAGTAAATCCTAGAACAATATAGACAGCAATTGCAGTAAAATAGCCCCCCATTCCTCTTCTAAGGAATTTTTTGCCCATCATACTTTCAACCATGCCATCAATTTTGGTAACTAGAATTTCGCTAAGATGAACAATGCCTTTTGGTTTAGCTAAAGGATCAGTCTTTTTAACCTTAAAAAAGACAATTAAACTTAAAATTAAAACAATTATTAAAACAATTATAGATCCATATATTTCAGAAGGAAGGTCATGTAGTAATTTATTAATCCATTGACTCATTACTTTCTTCCTCTTGAATTATTTCTTTAACTTCAGTTTCAATTGGTTTATTAAAACTTAATTTTGTTTTTCCACTAACAAAAGTAACAATATAAATTGATAGACGTGGGGGAATATATCCTCCAAATACAGCAAAAATGTTGAATATTTCAGGTTCAACATACTTAGTAAGTAGTGCTGCTAAAAGCAACCCAGCACCATATAAAATAAAACGAATAAAGAAAGCACCCATGCCCCAAATAAGAGGTTTTCCAACATTAGGATTTAAATTATTAGTTTGAATAACGATTAAGAAAAAACCTGCAACACCTATTAAAGAACCAAGTAACCACCCTAAGAAAAGACTCATTGTTCCTATGGTCGCCCATAAAATACCAAAGACAATTGCGCCTATAGCGATAATAATACTTGAGGTTAATAGAATTAATTTGTTTTGTCGATCAAGTTTCATGTTTTTTTCGCCTTCTTTAGAGATTATATCATAATAAATTATAATTTATTATATAAGTTCAACTCTTTTCAAATTATCAGTAATTTCCTTGACTTTGCTTAAGGCTTTTTCTTTGATTAAGTCACCTTTTAAGTAATGATGAATAATGCTTGCAATTTTTCGTGCCTCCTCTTCATCTAATCCTCTAGTAGTAAGTGCAGCAAAGCCAAGGCGAATTCCGCATGTAGTGTTTGGTCGCTCATCATCATTAGGTAACATGTTTTTATTAACAGTAATATTAATTTCTTCTAGTTTTGCTTCTGCTACTTTTCCCGTTAAGCCGTAACTCTTTTTCGTATTAAGCAAAAATAGATGTGTTTCTGTTTCACTTGAAAAAGCACCAAGTTTTCTAAACTCATCAGCACACACTTTCGTGTTTAACACTACATTTTCGATGTATTTTCGAAATTCTGGTGTATTTGCTTCAATAAAACATTGTGCTTTTCCACCTATTATGTTTTCTAATGGACCACCTTGAAGACCTGGAAAAAGAGCAAAGTTTACTTTCTTTATTATATTTTCGTTGTTTGTAAGAATAATGCCACCTCTTGGTCCACGAAGCGTTTTATGTGTTGTTGAAGTAACAATATCTGCATGTGGAAAAGGTGAAGGATGAACACCTGCTGCTATTAGTCCTGCAATATGTGCCATATCGACCATAAAAAGCGCGCCAACATCTTTTGCTATTTTGCCTATCCTTGCAAAATCTATTTGATATGGATAGGCAGAGAAACCAGCAAGAATAACTTGCGGCTTCTCCTTATGAGCAATTTTTTCTAACATCTCATAATCAATGCGACCGTCTTTACCTAGACCATAATGAACAATTGTATAATCTTTTGCACTAAAATTAACAGGACTACCATGTGTTAAATGTCCTCCCTCTTCTAGTGATAAAGATAAGAGTTTGTCTCCTTTATTCATAATTGCACGATATGCAATCATATTAGCACTGCTGCCAGAATGAGGTTGAACATTAGCAAATTTACAGTTAAAAAGTTTGCACAATTCATTAATTGCTAACTTTTCTATTTCATCAATATGCTGACACCCTCCATAATAGCGTTTACCAGGATATCCTTCCGAATATTTATTAGTTAAAATTGATCCACACAGTTCTCGTACTGCCTTACTAGTAAAGTTTTCACTAGCTATTAATTCTAAACATTCATTTTGTCTATTATTTTCTAATGCAAGATAGTGAGCAATTTTCTTATCCATAAAGCACCTTCTTTCTTTATAAGTATACTTCTTTAAACTTTGTTTAACCAATAAGATTATTAAGAACTCTATTTTCTTATTTTAACTATCACCTAAATTGGCTTTATATTTGACAATTTGTGTCATAAGAAAGAAAATACTTATAGGTAGTGTAAATTTTTATGAAACTTAATCATCCTATATTTAAGACACCGATCGCACATCGAGGCTTACATAATGAGTTCGATGACGAAAATAGTCTCGGTGCATTTAAGAACGCCGTCAAAGAAGGTTATGGAATTGAATTAGATGTCCATTTAATGAAGGATGGAAATCTAGTTGTTGTTCATGATGTTAATTTAAAACGAGTCACGGGTATCGATCAAGATGTTACTTCGTTAACAAAAGATGAACTTAAAAATTATCCTCTTTTAAAAAGTAAAACCCCTCCTCCATTATTAAAGGATGTTCTTAAAATGGTTGATGGTAAAGTTCCACTTATGATTGAGTTAAAAATTGAAAATGAATTTAACGAAGAATTTCCAAAAGTTCTACTAGAGCTTTTAGCATCTTATCCTCATAAAGAAAGTGTAGCCCTTCAATCCTTTAATCCGTATGCAATGAAATGGCTAAGATTAAATCAAACCTATCCATATATTTTAGGACAATTGGCCTCAGATGAATTGCC
>JAAYSA010000042.1 GCA_012518455.1 Erysipelotrichaceae bacterium
GTTAGATGTTTGTGGCCTTTAAGACGCAATCTTCCTTTGTTAGAAAATAGTTTCATATCCTTACTCCTTTAACGTGTGTTAGTATAACACACTTTAAGCCTTAACATACAATGTTTTTCTAACATTTAACCTTAAATTGACAAAAAGTGGCAATAAAAAAGCCCACGAGTAAGTCGTGGGCGGTTAATATTGCAAAATTTACATTAATTTTTTAAATGTTTTGATTGCTTTATCATTTTTTGAATAGCGAATTGCTAAGTCAAATTTACGGCTTTTTGCAAGTACGCTCTTTGGATTTGAGAATGTTTCAAATGACTTCTTTCCGTGATAGCGACCCATTCCTGAATTGCCTACTCCTCCAAAGGGAAGATTAGAGTTAGCAAGTTGCATTAAATTATCATTTACAGTCATTGATCCACTTGAGGTTTCGTTTAAAATCTTCTTAGCTATTTCTTTGCTAGTCGTATAAACATAAAGTGCAAGTGGTTTTTCTCGTTCATTAACAAAGGCTATTGCTTCATCTAGTGTCTTATAAGTGATGATTGGAAGAATTGGACCAAATATTTCATCACTCATTACTAGCGTGTCAAGTGGTGGATTTACTACTATTGTTGAAAGAATGGTTTCACTTTCATCATCGTAACGCTTAATACCTACTTGATTTAAGTTTTCCTTTAATCTTACGTAGTGTTTAGAAGTAATAATCTTAGGAAGTTTTTTCATTTCTTCTAAATCTTTTTCAAATGTTTGTTTTAGAAGCGGTATAAAAGTATCTGCGATTGCTTCATCTAAAAGAACATAGTCTGGTGCAACACAAGTTTGTCCACAGTTTATGAGTTTTCCCCAACTAAGTCTTCTTACTGTAAGAGGAATATCAGCGTCTTTTGTAATAAAGACTGGCGATTTGCCGCCTAATTCAAGGGTTAGTGGTGTAAGATTTTTAGCTGCAGCCTCCATAGCGATTTTTCCAACTGTAGCACCACCAGTAAAGAAAATATAATCATAACGGTATGTAAATATTTCAGTATTTACCGCTCTACCACCTAAGAATAATAGTACTTCACCATCTGGAAATGCTTCTTCGACAATGGTTTTCATAATCTTACTTGTAGCAGGTGAATAACTACTTGGTTTTACTACAAGAACATTACCAGCTGCTAAAGCGCCAATGATTGGTTGCATCGTTAACAAGAACGGATAATTCCACGGACTCATAATTAGTACTTGTCCTAAAGGTTCGTGATGAATAAAAGTTTTGCCAGGAAATTGCATTAATGCTAGTGGAACTCTATGTGGTTTCATCCATTTTTTTAAATTCTTAATTGCGTGTTTAAGTTCACCATATACTAAGTCAACTTCTGTAGCAAAAGCTTCAGCAGGTGTTTTTCTTAAATCCTCATAAAGTGCAGCAAAAACATCTTTTTCATATTTTTGAAGTGCCTTTTTTAGTCTTATTAAATGTATCATTCGATCATCATAAGACATTGGATTAATCTTTTTTAATAATTCTCTTTGTTTTGAGATTTTCTCTTTCATAATTACTCCTTTTTATTTATTATCACCGCGAATTTCTTTATAAAGCGCGATAAAATCCTCTTTAAAATAAATGACTGGTACTGGATATAGTGGATTAGCTTCTTTAAGAGCGTCGCTAACCATACGTTGGATATCTTCATCTTTAATAAATGGTAGATAGCGAGGTATA
>JAAYSA010000043.1 GCA_012518455.1 Erysipelotrichaceae bacterium
AAAAAAATCGCCATTAATGGTGGTTTTTTATTAAGTAAATTAATTTTGCCATTCTAATTGAAATTAGAGTGCTTATTAAATCTAAATGTTATAATAAAGTGAAAAGAGGAGAATAAAATGATTTTAGCTGAATTAATTAACTTAATTAAAGATGATGTAAATGTAATTATTAAACTAGTGGAGGAAGACCCTAAAAAGAAGAAAAGTAAAACATCCGTTGTCATAGAAAAAACAAGTGCAGCGAATGCTAAACAACTAAATGAAGAATTAAAAAATAAAACTGTTGCTTTAGTTGATACTAGTTTTATTAAAAGGGCAATTATAATTACGATAAAGTAGTAAATAAAGTATTAATTTATTTTTTTGAACTATTTTTTTATTATGTATTTTGTTATTTTTTTAAGAATTATCATTAGTTTGATCGATTAACTTATTTAGATAATTTAAAGCAATAAATGCGCAAATCATCTCTAAAACAATAAATATTAAGGTAACGAGAGCGAAACCCATATTGAGATTTCTAAGAGTATCTTCTAACGATAAAAGATCTGAAGGTCTATCTAACGCTTTTGAGGTTTCGTTTTGAACAACAAGTAACCAAGTTACCATTGTTATTAATGTTAATGAAAAAAAGAGTATTGTAAGAACACCACTAAATTTTCGTTTTTCTATCATTTTATAGTTATCCTCCGTGATTGATTTTATCTTATCGCTAAATTACACATAGATGAAATTACATTAATGCAAAAAAATAAATATTGCGCATGCTTTAACAACATTCACGAAAATTCTTAATATTTAGGCAATCGATACTAACAAGATTTGTGTTAAAATTAAAAAATACAATATTTAATAGTTAATTAGGAGGTCAAAAGTGAAGATAATTCATACTGGTGACATTCATTTAGAGTCTAAAATGCATGGTTTAGGCACCGAAAAAGCTAAAGAAAGACAAGCTGAAGTTCGTGATGCATTCTTTCGTCTAATTGATTATGCTGAAGCTAAGAGCGCTAGAGTTATTCTTATCGCTGGTGATTTTTTTGATAGCAAGAAAGTAAAACTAAAAACATTAAAAGAAGTTGTATCTAAAATTGGACTTCATCCTAGTATTGATTTTCTCTATTTAAATGGGAACCATGATGATTCAAGTGTATTTAGTAATGAAAAACTAGGCGAATTACCATCTAATCTTCATATTATTAATAGTGATAATAATAGTTTTAGATATGATAAAGTTCATATTAAAGCTTTTGATTTAACTAAACTGACAAGCGAAGAACTAGTTAGTAATCTTAACTTTAATCCAGATGACTTTAATATCTTAATGCTTCACGGAATGGAATGTGAAATCCCCCTTGCTAGTTTAGTAGGTAAACATATTGATTATCTTGCTTTAGGTGATATTCATATTCCTGATATTAAGGCAAAAAAACTAGATGCAAAAGGAGTATATGGCTACTCTGGCGTTCTTGAACCACGTGGGTTTGACGAATTAGGAGAACGGGGCTTTTTCCTTCTTGAAATTAATAAACATGAATTAAAAAGAACTTTCGTTCCAAATAATAACCGAACATATCATATTGTTAACGTTGATATAAGTGGTTTAGATAACTATACACTTATTCAAGACGCTATTAATAAGAAAGTTGCCTCAATAAGCACTGATGATATTGTTCGCGTTGTTCTAATAGGTAGTTATAACTACGATACGATTAAAGATTTAGATAGTATATTAGCTAACCTAGAAAGGAAGTTTTATTACGCAGAGGTTTTAGATAAATCAACCCTAGATTATAAAACGATTGATTTTGAAAAAGAAATATCTCTTCGAGGTGAGTTTTATAATCTAGTTAAGAATAATCCTAAGCTAAGCGAAGAAGAAAAAGAAAAGATTCTTGAATACGGCTTAAAAGCGCTAAGAGAGGAGGTAATTGAAATATGAAACTATTAAATATTAAGATTGATGGTTTTGGAAAGTTTATTAATTACTCCTTCTCTTTTGATTCTTCAATTGTAGTAATAGAAGAAGATAATAGTTTTGGAAAAACCACGATTGCTGAATTTATTAAAGCAATGTTTTACGGCCTACCTTCAATGGGGGCTAAAAAAAGGACACGGGCTATTTATAAGCCATGGGATACGCATAATTTTGGTGGCGAACTTACTTTTGAACTTAATGGAGATAAATATACAGTAATACGATCCTTTAAAAATACACCTTCAACTGACACTTTTAGACTCTTTGATCATAAGCGTAAAGTTGATATTGATGAGCTTTTGGGTATTACATTAGATAAAAACGGCAAAAACTTTGGTGAAGTTATCTTCGGTATAAATGAATCTAGTTTCGAGCGAATTAACTTTATTGGTCAATTAGATGCTCGCTACTTTGAAGATAAAAATGAACTCCATAGTGACATCAATAAAAAACTTCGAGAACTTTACGGCGATACAGCAGATGATAATGATTTTACTAATGCTTTTAATGCTTTAAATAAAACTAAAAGAGAAATAGATCCTTCAAATAATAGAAAAGACACTAAATACAATCAAAACGAAACTAGAATTAATGAACTTAATCGTCTTATTAATGGTGCTCATGATGCAAGTGAGATACTAGTTAAAGAAGAGATGGCGTTAGAAGAAGCAAAGAAAGCAAAGAAAGAAAACGATGCAAAAACGC
>JAAYSA010000044.1 GCA_012518455.1 Erysipelotrichaceae bacterium
ATTCATCTAGAGAAGTTGCAATAAAAATACCGATTAAACCTAAATTTAGCCAAACACCAAATAACCACGCTCCTAAGGAACAAACAAGAAAAGAAGAAATAAGTGATAAAACAATATTTCGCTTGGCGCTATTCTATCAGCCGGGTTCCTACAAGGAGGAAGAAGTATTGGCCGTGTTTTATTTAACGCCGCACCACTAATCTTAACCGGTTTAGCAGTTGCATTCGCTTTTAAAACAGGCTTATTTAATATTGGTGCTTCCGGTCAATTAATGATAGGAGCATTTATTGCAGTTTATATTGGTGTTAAATGGAATTTACCACCTACAATCCATTGGATAGTAGCTGTTCTTGGCGGAATTTTGGGTGGTGCATTATGGGCTTTAATTCCCGCATTACTTAAAGCGTTCTTAAATGTTCATGAAGTTGTTGCAACAATTATGATGAATTATATTGCAATGTATACGTCTAAAATACTGATTCAAGCCACAATTTATGATTCAGTTCGTCAAGAATCAAAAGTAGTTTTAGAAACTGCAAGGCTACCAAATTGGGGCCTTGATAGATTATTTGGCTACAATGAATTAAATATAGGTATTCTAATTGCTATAGTTACTGCTATTATAATTTATTTAATTCTTCAAAAAACAACCTTTGGTTATCAACTAAAAGCAGTTGGTTTTAATAGACACGCAGCTAGATACGCCGGCATTAACGACAAACGAAATATTGTTTTATCACTTATTATTTCTGGTGCTATTGCTGGATTAGCAGGCGCAGTTATCTATCTTGTTCCTGGAACTGGTATGAGATTAGAAACAAAAGAAGTAATTTCGCCATTTGGTTTTTCTGGTATTGCAGTTGCTCTTCTTGGTATGTCTCATCCAATTGGGACGATGTTTGCAGGCCTGTTTTTTGGCTATATTGAAGCCGCAAACCTTGAATTACAATCTTGGGACTTCAAACGTGAAATTATTGATATTATTTCAGCAAGTATTGTTTATTTCTCTGCATTTTCGCTATATTTTCAAACATTTGCAGACAAATTCTTTAAATGGATTGCAGAGAAAAAAGCTAAAAAAGCGGATAGAAATCCGCCAGGAGATGATAACGGTGATTCTGTTTTAGATGTAGAGGAAGGAGGTGTTGAACATGCTTAAAAAGAAAATTGAAGCAACAGAAATTAACGAACAAGAAGTAGTTAAAGAAGAAGTTGAAGTTTCTAATATGTCTGAAAAGCCAAAGAAAAAGTTCCAACTACCTCCACCGATTATGAAATTCATAAAACGTTTTAGTGTGAAACAATGGATTAGTTTTGGAATTGTAGTTATTGTTTACATTCTTCTAGCAATCTTTACGAGTGCTAACATGTATGAATTAATTCGCTTAACCTTGTTCTCTGCTGTTCCACTTGCTCTTGTAGCAATGGGTGGGCTTTATAGTGAACGGTCAGGCGTTGTTAATATTGCTCTTGAAGGTATTATGATGTTTGGTGCTTTTATTGGTATATTAACACTTGAAAGAATCCAAGGTACTGGAGTTGATGGGCAACATGTTCTTTTTACTGCTTTACTTGTAGGAGGACTAGCAGGAACAGCCTTTAGTCTTCTTCATGCTTTTGCTGCAATTAGTATGAAGAGTGATCAAACAATATCAGGAACCGCTCTTAACATGCTTTCTTTAGCCCTTGCTATTTTCTTAGGTAGGGCTCTAAGTCATGGCGGAACAGAAGAAATTAAATTCGCTAATACTTATAGAGTTAACTCAATTCCTGTTCTTGAAAAAATCCCATTTTTTGGCGATGTGCTGTTTAATAGGATATATCTAATTGCATTATTTGGTCTCCTTTTATTCTTAGCTATGGCAATTCTGGCTTATAAAACCAAATTTGGGCTACGTCTAAGAGCGTGTGGAGAAAACCCTCAAGCTGCTGATGCAGCAGGAATCAATGTTATTAGAACTCGCTATATTGCTGTTTTAATTAGAGGCTTTAAAAACGTTAAAAAGAAGCACGAAATTACAAAAAGAGTGCGGTTTTGCACTCTTTTTTATATTGCAAATAAAAAGTATCTTTTTATTAGTTATGAAAACTTCAAACATGTTATAATTATTTTGTATTTGGAGATGTATTATGATTACGATTAAAGAAGTAACCACAAAACGTCAATTAAAGCGTTTTATTAATTATCCAGTTCGTCTTTATAAGGGTGTGAAAGAGTTTACTCCCTATTTGTATGAAGATGAAATAAGTAACCTAACCCCAGAGAAAAATCCCGCTTTTGAGTATTGTGATTTTAAACTCTTTTTAGCGTATAGGGATAGAAAAGTTGTAGGTCGTATATGCGGAATTATTAGTCATTATGCTAATAAAAAATACAAACGAAAAAGAGTTAGATTTAATCGGATAGATATGATTGATGATATTGAAGTTACTAAGGCACTACTTAATGCTGTTGCTAAATGGGGAAAAGAAAAAGGAATGACTGAAATCGTCGGACCTCTTGGCTATAGCGATCAAGATAAAGAAGGGCTCTTAATTGAAGGTTTCGAATATCATAATATGTTTGTAACCTTTTATCATTTCCCATATTACCATGAGCATTTAGTTAAATTAGGATTTGTAGAAGATGCAGTTTGGAATGAACATCGTATTACCATTCCAAAAGAGATAGATCCTCGTTGGCATCGCGTAAGTGAATTTGTTAAAGAAAAATATAATGTAAGAATGTTAAGACTTAAAAACAAAGGTAAGGTATTACAAAATCGAGTTGTTGATGTTCTTAGTCTTGTAAATAGAGCTTATAAAGATTTATATGGCTATGTACCAATAAAAGAAGAACAAATGCATCATCTTGCTAAACAATATGTCCCACTTATTAATCTTCGCTATCTTCACTTAGTTGTTGATAAAGATGATAAGCTTGTTGCATTTGGTCTTTCTATTCCTTCACCAGTTTTTGCCCTTAAGCGAATTAAAGGTAAATTGTATCCATTTGGTTTTGTTCGCTTCTTATGGGCACTTAGAAAGAGTAAACATTTAGATTTACTTTTAATTGCGATCGAACCAGAACTTCAAAATACTGGAATTATTAACCTAGTTTTACTTGAAGCCCTAGAACATGCTGTTGAAGATGGCATTGAATATGCTGAAACTGGGCCACAACTAACTACAAACAAAGAAGCTAACGATTTATGGAAGCATCTTGAATATGTAACCCATAAAAAAAGAGCATGCTTTGTTAGAAATATAAAAAATGGATTTTAATTATTAGAAAAAAGGGGGGTAAAAATATGGAAAATAATTTTAAAGACATTTTAACAAAAGAAGAAAAGATTGTATCGGTTTATAAACCACACAAAGGACGTTTTTTTGCTGAATCATTACTTACATTTGTAATAGGATGGTTATTTATCTTTGGAATGTATTTATTATTTTATTTTGCAAATGGCTCGGCAGATGATCCAGTTTCTCCTAAAGGATTAATGATTGCATTATTTGTTCTTCTTGGTGTTTTAGTCCTTACTTTTGCACTTACATTTATTGGTACAAAAGTATGTTATGATAAACGTTTTTATGCATATACAAATAAACGCATCATCGTAAGAACTGGTCTAATTGGTGTTGACTATAAATCACTTGATATTGCCCAAATTGGTGCAATTAATGTTCGTGTTGATTTACTTGATAAAGTATTTAAAAGCGTAACTGGCACGATTCGTTTTGGCTCAATGGCAAGCCCAATCAATAGCCAACAAGGATCTACACCATTTGCATTCCGCTTTGTTGAAAAGCCGTATGAGATTTATTGCGTAATTAAAGAAGACATGGATAATAAAAACGGTTTAGATATTAAATAAACTTGCAAAATCCAGCTTAATTATACAAAAACAATACCAAATTAATGTAATTTGTTGAAAAACTCTGCTAATAAATGGCAGAGTTTTTTATAACGATAAAACGTTATAACATTTACAATCACATTTGTTTTGATTACAATTAAAACGAAGAAAACTTCACTTCTTAAAGGGGAGTAGTTAACTCTTACCGTCAACAACACGAGCACTTGCTCTGGCTGGTAAGCCAAAGTAATGGAAACAAGACCTTTAGGATCACTTAACTGTGATAAATAAAGGTTTTTTATCTTAATTGGAGGCTATTATGGAAACCAAAAAATTAACGACAATATTAAACGAACTAGAAGTTAATCCTAATGAAGGATTATCTAGCAAAGAAGCCGAAGCTCGATTAGCTAGAGACGGAAAAAATGCAATTCCTAAAAAGAAAAAGAAAACTATTCTTGCAATATTCTTTTCACAAATGAATAATGCAATGATTTATATCCTTTTAGCAGCTGCCCTAATATCACTTATTATTTCATTTTGGAAAGGCGAAAATGAATTTTTAGATGCTATCGTTATTTTAGTTGTTGTGCTGCTAAATAGTACAGTTGGAACTATCCAAGAGCGAAAAGCTGAAAACGCTCTTGAGGCACTTGAAAAATTAAGTGCCCCGACGACTTTTGTTCGCCGAGATGGTAATTTATGTGAGATAAAAGCAGAAGATCTTGTTGTAGGAGATATTGTTATCTTAGAAGAAGGTCGAACAGTTCCTGCAGACCTTCGTCTTACGAGTGCAATTAACTTAAAAGTAAGTGAAGCCTCACTTACTGGAGAAAGTGTACCAATTGAAAAGGATACTAGCGTTGTTTATAAAGAAGCCGTTCCAATTGGAGACCGTAAAAATACTGTATATATGTCTACACCTGTAACATATGGACGTGGTGAAGGCGTTGTTATTGGAACTGGTCTAAATACTGAAATTGGTAAAATCGCTACTATGTTAAGCGAAACAAAAGAAGAGAAAACACCTCTTCAGAAACGTTTAGCAGACCTTTCTAAACTTCTTGGGATAATTACAATCGTTTTAGTTGTTGTTTTATTTGGTGTAGCACTTCTACAAAAAAGAGATGTTATAGATATGTTTATGACTTCAATTAGTCTAGCAGTTGCTGCTGTCCCTGAAGGGTTACCTGCTGTTGTTACGATTGTTCTTTCGCTAGGCGTTCAACGGATGGTTAAAGTTAATACAATTGTTCGTAAACTTCCATCAGTCGAAACACTAGGTGCAGTTAGTGTTATTTGTAGTGATAAAACTGGTACATTAACACAAAATAAAATGACGGTTGTAAGTGCCTATGTTAACCATAGAATGGATAACATTTATGAATTTAGAGAAGGTGAACTTGAAGAATTAGCTCTTTGCATGAGTCTTTGTAGCGATGCCTCTGTTGATCAGGGTGTATACGGAGATCCTACCGAAATTGCTTTAGTTGAGTTAGCTAATGTTTATGAGCTAAGAAAAAGTTATATAGAAAAAACATATCCTCGGGTTGATGAACTTCCTTTTGATAGTAACCGTAAGATGATGTCAACAGTTAATGTGATTAATAAGGTACCAACAGTTCTTACTAAGGGTGCTCTTGATAATCTATTAAAGCGGTCAACTCATATTAAAATTGATGGAAAAGTAAGAAAAATTACAAAAGAAGATATATCTAAAATCGAAGAAGGCGCGGCAAAAATGACAAATAAAGCCCTTCGATTGCTGGCACTAGCTATTAAGCCTCATGATGGTAAAGTAATTACCGAAGAAGGCTTAACTTTTATTGGTATTGTTGGAATGGTTGATCCTCCGCGTCCTGAAGCAAAAGAAGCAGTTCAAACATTAAAGGAAGCTGGAATTACTACAGTTATGATTACTGGTGACCATATTGATACTGCACTAGCAATTGCAGAAGAATTAGGTATTGCTAGTGATCCATCCCAAGCAATGACAGGGGCTGAGTTAGATGAATTAAGCGATGAAGAGCGACTTGAAGTAGTTAAACATAAACGTGTATATGCACGTGTTTCTCCTGAAAATAAAGTTCAAATTGTAACTGCGATTAAAGCAAATGGTAATATTGCCGCGATGACTGGAGATGGGGTTAATGATGCACCAAGCTTACGAGCAGCCGATATTGGTATAGCAATGGGAATTACAGGTACTGATGTTGCAAAAGGTGCAGCAGATATGGTACTAAGTGATGATAACTTTGTCTCAATTGAAAAAGCTGTTGAAGAAGGAAGAAGTATTTATGCAAACATTAAAAAGACAGTTTGGTTTCTTCTTTCAAGTAACTTTGGTGAAGTTATTGTAATGATGCTAGCAATTTTAATTGGATTACCTGCTCCTTTAGCTGCTCTTCATATTCTTTGGGTTAATCTAATTACTGATTCATTCCCTGCGATTGCTCTAGGAGCAGATGCAAAAGACCCAGATATTATGAAAGATAAACCACGGAGTAAAAATGAATCACTTTTTGCTAACGGGGGCTATGCTCTTACAATTGGTTATGGCTCTTTAATTGCTTTAACAAGTCTACTTAGTTTTCTATGTGTGCCTTTCTTTGCCTTTAGAGCAGATCCAGCCTCATTTGGCAATGTATTTAACATTGCTTCAATTAATGCTTTCTTTGATAGTAACGCTACTGAATTAACAAGAGCACAAACTTATGCTTTTACCGTTTTAGGTGTAAGCCAACTATTCCATATGCTTGGAATGGCTAATATTAAAAAGACATTCTTTAGACTATTTAATAAGAGTGAATGGCTTATTTGGACAGCTTTTGTCGTTGGTCTACTACTTCAAATCTTAGTTACTGAAATTCCCTTTTTAAGTACAGCCTTTAGTACTGTTGAACTAACATTAAAAGAGTGGTTACTACTTGCAGCAGTAAGTACTGCCCCTCTAATCGTACATGAAATTATTATCTTAGTTCGCCTAATTATAAATAGAATTAAAAAGCAAAAAACAGCCTAATGTTAATAAATTAAAAAGCAGTGGTCAGCCTGACCACTGCTTTTTAGAATTAATTTTTAGTTTGTTTGCCAATAATATTCTAAGAATTTAGCAGCAAACGGAGCATGTACGTCATAGCGGGTCATTGGCTTACAAACAAAC
>JAAYSA010000006.1 GCA_012518455.1 Erysipelotrichaceae bacterium
CTTCTTGCAGGATGTGGTAAAGACGATGGTAATTATCAAAAAGTTACTGGTCCTTATTTAACCGGTGAACTAGCTAAATATCATTACAATGGTTTTGTTGAAATTCCTCTTGCGACACTTAATAGTGTTAAAGATCAAACAGGAAGCAACTCCCAACATATAGCAAACTTCGTTGATGGTTTATTAGAAAATGATGAATTTGGTGCTCTTAAATTAGCCTTAGCTGATAGCGCAAGCAAAACACCAGATAGCAAAGAATTTACATTTACCATCAAACCAGGTATCAAGTGGTTAACAAATACCGGTGAACATTATAGCCCATTAATTAAAGGGGTTTCGACACCACAATTTGTTACTGCTGATGACTTTAAAAACTCACTAGAGTTAAACCTTGATGCAAAGAATGAATCGCAAACTAGTTATATTCCAAGTGTTTTTATTGAAGGCGCGCTAGAATACAACTATTACACTGAAATCATTCAATCAATTAAATCAGGTAAACCAGACCGTACTGGTCGCTTTTGGTCAACGAGTACAACTCCTGCTGAAGTAGCAGAAGCTATCAGCGCCTACACTGGAGTTGAAGTTTTAGAAACAGATATTGATGCTGTTAAAAATTTCCAACGTGTTGGTATTCGTACTTTTGAGGATGATCCGCTAAAGATTCAATTTAGATTAGTTGAATCAATGCCATTCTTCCCAACTGCTTTAACCTACACCTGCTTTTTACCAGTTAACCGTCAATTTATTAAACAAATTGGCTTTAGTAATTTTGGTACTTCAGCAGAAACATTCCTTTTTAACGGTGCTTTCTTGCTCGAACAATGGGATGCAAATAAAGTCGTTTATCGCAAAAACCCTGAATATTGGGATGTTAAAAATGTTCACGTTGATACGATGACTTATAACAACTATCCTGATAACGCTGATCCAAACCACATTCGTCTTTTATTTGAAAAAGGTGAAGTTGACGCATTTGGCATTAGTGAAAATGATACTGAAGGATGGGCAAAATATATTCTTGGACCAGACGGAACAGGTACAAAACAAAACCCATATCACGATGATGTCTATTCACGTTATGTTGACTCAATCGATTTCAATTTCCACTTTATGCTTAATATCGAACGTGATATAACAGGTTGGAACCAAAGACATTCCGTCGTAACTCAAAACGATATTTTAAACTGGAATAGATCGACCCAATTAAGTAGTGTTAGACAACTATTCTTAAAAGGTATCGACCAAAAGACTTATAACGTTCAACGTTTTACAAGTGATGCAGATTCATCACAAACACAAACCTTTACTATGAGAGGCTTTGTTGTTGATGATGTAAACCGACGCGACTATATTGAATATGTTTATGAAGCATTTGCAGATAAGTTTGGTCTTACCTATCAACAAGCAAGTGATATTTTAGCTCCAGGTCAAACAGACTATAACGGCTATACAAACCTTGATTTTGATCAAGTACAAGATCTAGCAGCTCAAGCATTAGAAGATATTCAACTTTATAACTCTACTGTTGGAGTAGCAAATCCAATTACATTCCCAATTAAATCCGAGTATTTATCAACTAACGATGCTACATACTACAAAAAGGATCAAATTTGGGTTCGTGATGCAAATGAAAGAATGAACGGCTGTACGATTCACGATCGTTTAGTTACTGATGAGCTACCACTTTGTCAAAACAAACAATACCCATATTTTGAAATCGTAGTTGCAGGTCCAGATCAAATTGCTTCAAGTAGTGACTACATCAAATTAAGTGATGCACATCAATATGGTATTCATATAATGGGTTGGGCACCTGACTATGGTGATCCACTTACATACTTAAATTGCTATACAAGCAAAGGTGAAATGAGTGCTTATTCAGGTACTCTAAATCATCCTGACCGCGTTGGTTATCATAATGTTGATGGTGTTTTAGTTGCAGATAGCCAAATGGGCGATGATGGTGTTGAACGCTTTGGTGTTACGGCAAAATATGACTATTTAGTAAATAAAGCTAAAAATGAACATAGCGATACCGCGGTTCGTTACGAACTCTTTGCTGAAGCAGAAGTACATCTTTTAACTGATTTATGCTTAATTCGTTCGATTTATAACCAAGGTCAAGGTTGGTTTGTCAGCGTATCGCGTTTAATCGGTTATGAAACACCAAACGCTTCATACGGTTTATCAAGTAATAAGATGAAAGGTGTGTGGGTTTTAAAAGAAACCGTAAATGCTGCAACACGTCGTAGTTTAAAACAGCAATATGATACTGCTAAAGCAAACGCGCCTAGAACATCCATTTTTGACTAATTAAGCAATTAGTTAATATACATAATATCTTGAAAGGTTAGGATTCCTAACCTTTCTTGGTTTTATAAAATATTGAATAATGAGTAAACTCATTATATAATTTGAGGAAAGAGGAAGGAGTATTTATGGCTATATATCTAATTGGGTATACAGTGATTATCCTAGTAGTATGTTTCTTTGCTTTTGTAATGCTAGTTGGATATGGCGTTATTTTTCGAAATAATGTAAAAATAAAGAACATCTTTGGACGTCCTCTTTTAGTTTATTCGGTTCGTCGAATTATTAGTGCGCTCGTTTCAGTTATACTTGCAATTACAGCAACTTATTTACTAATTAGGCTGCAGGATTCCAACGAACTTTGCAAAAACGCTATTAAAAACTGGGACAAGTTAACAGCACCTATTCGTGAACAGCGCTGTGAAAACTTAAAAGCAGAACTTGGTTTATCAGGTAGTGTAATAAAAAGTTTATTAAAGTATTACTATCAAGTTTTACCTTTTCCAAAAACTATTTGTCGCGTTGATGTAATTGAAGATGGCCTAACAACAATCGTTCAATCAAGAGAATGCCGTAATTTCATTATGGATTTAGGCAAAATCTACTTTATGGGTAGCGGTCTTAACGGACAATATGTTATTGATGTTATCTTAAAAGATAAAATGATGATTTCCTTTAAAATTGGTATTCTTGCCTCGGCGCTCCAACTTGCCTTGGGCTATCCAATGGGAATCATTATGGCTAAATATAAAGATGGCTGGTTTGATCGCCTCGGCAAGACATATATTATTACGATTGATGCAATTCCTGGTGTAGCCTATTACTACATCTGGATGTCAATTTTAGTTTTTGCTCTTGGATTACCTTATCAATATCGAGAAGATAATTTCCTAAGTTGGCTACCTGCGATATTAACAATGGGCTTTACAGGGATGGCAGGTATTGCTTTATGGGTAAGGCGTTATATGTTAAATGAGTTTACAGCAGATTATGTTAAATTCGCTCGTGCTAAAGGATTAAGTGAGAATAGAATTATGTATGTTCATGTTCTTCGTAACGCTGTCGTTCCTTTAGTTCGTTCAATTCCTGCAGCGATTTTAGGTTCACTTCTTGGAACGTTCTATATTGAAAAGATTTACGGTATTCCTGGGTTAGGTGGCTTTTTAGTGCAAGCTAACGCGATGCATGATATATATGCAATTCAAGGGATTGTCGTTATTTCTGCATTAATTTCAATTATTTCTTATGTAGCAGGTGATATTGTGACAGCTTTAGTTGACCCACGCATCAGCTTTACAACGGAGTAGGAGGTAGAAGATGTCAAAACATATTGATACATTAATTCGTCACGACATTGAAGACCTTTTTACAGTTGTTGGGACAAAAGATGAAGAATTTGAAAAATTGGATGCGATTCCGTATTCTTATTGGCGTTCAACATTTAAACGACTTTTTAAGAATCCAATTGCAATTATTTGTATAGTTTTATTAGTAATCTTACTTTTCTTTACAATTTTTGGGCCAATCATGAAGTCTTATCATATTTATGAAAGGGGCGGAAATCTTTTTGAATATCCTTATGGTGATCCACGTTTTTCAGGTGTTCACTATCATGGACCAAGTGAAATTTCTTGGTTTGGTATTGGTGGCGCAGGGATGGGCTATTTTGCTGGCCTTGACTTATGGTCACTAGTATGGGAAGGGACACGCTTTAGTCTAATTTTAGCAACAACTGTAGCCTTAATTGATATTGTTTTAGGTATTGTTATTGGTGCAGCGTGGGGTTATTTTAGATGGCTTGATCCAATTATGATTGAGATTCGTAACTTTATTAGTAATGTTCCATCATTACTACTTTATATTTTGTTAATGAACTTTTTACCGCGTTCATTTTGGACAATCGTTTTTGTTCTTTGTTTATTTGGTTGGCTTGGTCTAGCTAGCTTTATTAGAAACCAAATTATTATTATTCGTAACCGCGAATATAACATAGCTTCACAAACGCTTGGTTCAAGTCCAGTTGCAATGATTACTCATAACTTACTCCCTTATTTAGTAAGTGTTATTGTAACGGTAGTTTCTACTTCAATTCCTGCTGGAATTAGTGCAGAAGTTGGTTTAGCATTCTTTGGTCTATCTTTCCAACCAATGCAACAAGTAACGCTTGGACAAATATTAACCTCAGCGACAAGTGATGTTAACTGGACAAAACATCCATATATTTTAATAGCACCCTTAATTGTAATGGTGCCTTTAACAGTAGCATTTTTCTATTTAGGACTTGCGCTTAGTGATGCAACAGATCCTAAAACGCATCGGTAGGTAGTAATATGGCAAAAGAGAAACTTAAAGTTAAAGAAGAACTTCTAGAGCCATCAGTTAATATTGATGCTCATACTAGCGAGGAAGATTATAACAAGATTAAAAAAGAACTTTATCGCTTTGCTGATCCAAATTATTTAGATCATTCTAGTGACAAAAATAAAGTTCTTAAAGTCAGAAATCTCTCGGTTGGTTTTCTTACGCATGGAAAAAAGATTAATGTAATTAGAAATATTTCTCTTGATGTTATTAAAGGTGAAACCTTAGCAATAGTTGGAGAATCTGGTTCTGGTAAATCGGTTTTCACTAAAACCTTTACTGGGATGTTAGAAGATAACGGTTTTATCAGCAGTGGTGAAATTTTATTTAGGAATCCTAAAACGAATGAGTTTGATGACATTTCTAAATATAAATCAAATAAAGATTGGCAAAAGATTCGTGGTCGAAGGATTGCAACAATTTTTCAAGACCCAATGACCTCACTTAATCCACTTCTAACAATTGGATTCCAAATTGCAGAAGTATTGCAAATTCACCATGGATTTAACAAAAAGGACGCTAAAGAAGAAGCAATTAAAATATTAGAACGCGTCCAAATTCCTGATGCACGCAATCGTTATAATGATTATCCATATCAATATTCGGGCGGGATGAGACAAAGAGTTGTTATAGCAATCGCGCTAGCGTGTCGCCCAGAAATTTTAATTTGTGATGAACCAACAACTGCTCTTGACGTCACTGTTCAATCACAAATCCTTCAACTTATTAAAGATTTACAAAAAGAATTTGGTTGGACAACAATTTTTATTACCCACGACCTTGGTGTTGTTGCTAATGTTGCTGATCGAGTTGCAGTTATGTATGGGGGTCAAGTTGTTGAATATGGTACATGCGATGAAGTGTTTTATAATCCTGCTCATCCATATACTTGGGCGCTACTTCAAAGCTTACCGCAACTTGGCAGCAAAGAAGAACCACTTCACCATATTAAAGGCAATCCACCAACATTCCTTAACGAAATTGTAGGAGAAGCATTTGCCCCACGTAATGAATTTGCGATGAATATCGATTTTATAATTGATCCTCCAATGTTTAAAATTAGCGATACTCACTTTGCAAAAACATGGATTTTAGACCCTCGAGCTCCAAAAGTCAAAAAGCCCAAAGTTATTCGTGAACTTAAAAAGCGCATGGAAATTGCGTCAGAGGAGCTAAAAAGGGAGGTTAATACAGAATGAGTAAAGAACAAAAAGTATTAGTTTCCTTTAAAGATGTAAAAGTTTCTTTTAAACGCGGCATTCAAGAAAGAGTTGTTATTGAAGGTCTTGATCTTGATATTTTTGAAGGGGAAATTTTAGGTCTTGTTGGTGAATCAGGTTCTGGGAAAACTACAATTGGTCGCACCCTTATTAGAATCGTACCAGTTGCAGGTGGTGAAATTCTTTATCGTGGTGAACGCATTTCAGGCAAGATTAGTCGCGCAAAACAACGAGAATTAAAAACTAAAGTTCAAATGATTTTCCAAGATCCATCAGCATCACTAAATGAACGTAGTAATGTTGACTACATTATTAGTGAAGGTTTGCGTGCTTTTAAATTATATGAAAATGATGAAGAACGTATTAAAAAAATTACAGATATGATGGAAAAAGTTGGTTTACCTCCTGAATATTTAAAACGTTATCCTCATGAATTTAGTGGCGGACAACGACAAAGAATCGGAATTGCTAGAGCAATGGTTATGAAACCAGAACTTGTTATTGCAGATGAACCCATTTCTGCATTAGACGTTTCTATTCGCGCGCAAGTTCTAAATTTACTTAAAGATTTTCGCGATGAATACAATCTTACGATTCTTTTCATCGCACACGATTTATCCGTCGTTAGGTATATAAGTGACCGTATTGTAGTTATAAATAACGGAAAAATCGTTGAAATCGCGGATGCAAATCGTCTATTTGAAATGCCTCTTCATCCATATACTCAAGCTCTTTTAACAGCAGTGCCCCTTCCTGATCCACAAATAGAGAGAAAAAAGAAAGTTAGAATTTATCATCCTCTTCAACATGGTTATACAAAAGATGATGTTGTTAAACTTCATGAAATTGAACCTGGTCATTTTGTAAGAGCAAATGATAAAGAATTAGAAACATATAAGAAACGTTTAGAAAGTGAAAGAAAAGGAGGTTCCAAAAATGAAAAGTAAAGAAACCGTTAAGTTGCCTTTAACAGATGAACAAAAGAAAAAACGGAACAAAAAGATCTTTAAGTATGTTGGTATTTGGACTTCCATAGCAGCTGTTTTAGTAACAATATATTGGGCTGCGATTAAATATGTTCTTGTAGATTATCAAAATATGGCGTATCTTACTTTTTCTTACGAAATGAGTAGAGACGGAAAAACTGAAGAAATTAGAATTGATGCGGTAGATTCAAGAAAGAACTATCCTGCTAAATTTATCGTACCAAAGAAACTTTTAGGAAGACCCGTTACTCAAATTGGCGATCATGCTTTTGCGGGTCTAGAACGCTTAAAAGAAGTCGTCTTACCTAATACAATTCACACTTTGGGTGATGGTGCATTTCTTAACTGTACGAATTTATCAAAAATTAAATTGAGTGAAAATATTACTGATGTAGGTATTAATGCACTTGATAATACGCCGTATTTTAATAATTTTCCAGATGGGTTCTTAATGTTAGGTAAAGTTCTATACGCTTATAAAGGATTAATGCCAAATAATACTGTTCTTATTGAACGTGATGCTCCTAATGAACAAGAATTAATTGATGCTGGTTTTAATGTTTTAGAATATAACGGTGATGTTGTTAATATTGGAAGCGGTCTATTTGCTAATCAGCCAGGTTTAGTTGAAGCCTATATGCCTACTAATGTTACGAAAATTACACCAAAGATTTTCTTAAATAATCCAAATCTAAGGAAAGTAGTATTAAGTGAAAATGTAACTCATATTGGTACATCCGCATTTGAAAACACACCAATGTTAACCAATATTAATATTAACAATATTGAAAATATCGAAGAAATTGGTGAAAAAGCTTTTAGTAATTCTGGTTTAACTGGTGATATTGTTTTAAATGGAACATTTACTAAAATTGAAGAAGCAACATTTGCTTGGAATGAAAATGTTACATCGTATCATTTGCCTGAAACATTACAAATTATTGGGCGAGATGCTTTTAAAAATAATACAAATTTGGCCTCAATTAATTTACCAGACTCTGTTTTTGATATTCAAGAAAGCGCATTTGAAAATAGCGCACTTGTAAATGTTGATTTACCAAAACAAATGATTACCGTAAAAAACAAAGTTTTCTACGGTTCAAGCAAGCTTGAAAAAGTTACAATTCATGAAACTTGGACGGGGACATATTCAACAATCGATATTGAAGGAAATATAGTTGAAGTTGAAGGAACAGTTGCTTTCCGTGGTTTGCGAGAAGAAAGTTTTGCTAATACACCAAAGTTAAAAACATTTGGCGTAAGAAGCGATGAGGGAAATCTATTAACCCCATTAAATGAAGTTCATTTTAATAATGAAACATCTTCATTTGGTAATGGATCATTTTTAAATTCAGGAATTGAAAAAGTAGTTATACCTAGAGATCTTAAAAATATCTCGCGTTCTGTTTTTGAAGGAGCAACAGAACTAAGTCATGTTGATTTTTCAACGGCAAATTCCCTAAATCAAGTCAGTTTTGCAGCATTTAGAAACACACCATCTTTAAAAAATGTAGCTTTACCTGACACAGTTACGACGATTGAAGATGCTGCTTTTCAACAAAGTGGTATTTTGTCATTTGTCTTACCGCCAAGTGTTAATACACTAAATAGTTATACTTTTAGTGATGCTAGTAATTTAGCTAGTGTTACATTTAACAATGAACTTCTTACAATTGAAGAAGGAACATTTAAAAACTGTACTTCATTAACCACTCTAACTCTTCCTTCATCAATTCGCAGAATTCATGAAGGTGCTTTTAGTGGCACAACTAATCTTACCTCCATAGTTATTCCAAATGATGCAAATTTAACACCTGATAATATGTATGGAGCCTTTAAAGATGCGACAGGATTAGTTAGTTTTGATGTTGCTGATAACTTTATAACTTTATATGATTTTATGTTTGAAGGTGCCACCAGCTTAAGTGAACTTAATTTTAATGCTACTAGTAAATTAAAGGCGATTGGAAAAGGAACATTTAAAGGTACAACTAACTTAACGAACATTAGATTACCTAAAACTGTAACTAGTGTAGGAGAAGATGCGTTTTTAAATAATGGATGGTTTAACAGTCAACCAGACGGACTAACATATTTAAAAGATAGCGAAAATGTCGACTTTTTAATGTATAAATATAAAGGTCAAATAACTGATGCAAATAATGAAATAGTTATTCCAGAAGGTGTGCGAATTTTAGGCAATAAGGCATTTGCAAATCAAACAAAACTTAAAAAAATTACATTGCCATCAACTTTAGAAATTATTGCTGTTAGTGCTTTTGAGGGAGCTAGTGGTTTAGAAGAAGTAGTAATCGCACCAAATAGTAACTTAGAAATTATTGATGCTAACGCATTTAAAGATTGTACGTCTTTAAAGAGTTTTTCACTTCCAGACACAGTTAAAGAAATTAGAAATCGAGCTTTTAGTAATAACACATCACTAAGAACTTTTACTGTTAATCCAACTTCAACACTAGAAAGACTAGAAGCATATGCTTTTGCAGGCTGTAGATCACTTGAAGGGTTTTATTTACCTCCAACAATCACTCGCGTTGAAGGTTTTTGTTTCCAAGGATGTACGAGTTTAACATTTTATAAAGGTCAAGGATACGAAGTTCCAGTTCCAGATGTTTATATGGCAAACTGGAATCCAGAAAATAGACCAATTGTAGAGGTTTAAAAAAATAGATGCTAAGCATCTATTTTTCTTTTTTAAATACCTTTATTACCGAAGTAACTAATTTTTCTTTAAATAATAACAATAATCCAATATATACAATACCAGCTCCTAAAAGTGTAAGTAAAACATTTAGTAGAGGATGAAAATTTAAATAAGGAACAAGGAAATAACTTGCGACACTTATTACACCTGTCGCTATAATAATTTTTAAATTATTAAGAGATAAGAAATTTTCCAAAACATATTTTCTAGCTAAAATAAGCATTATAATTAAAATTAATATATCACTTATAAATGTTGCTAAGGCTACCCCTAAAAGAGGATTACTCTTAAAAGCAACTAAACCAAGAATAAGAGATAGGGAAATATTAAGAATTACACCTACTATTATAGCAAATAAATAGTAGCGTTCTTTTTTAATAGGAATTAATACTTGTTGATAAATATTTTCGCTTACTGAGAAAGTAAACATTAAACTGGCTAAAATTGAAGTAGCTAAAATGGCATTTTTTATTGAGGCATTATCCCAATAAACGTTATCAAAAACAATAAAATTAACAATATTAGGTGCAAGAATTATCATCATTGCCACAGCAGGAATTGCGATAAAGAATGTGATATTGACGCTATATTCATTGATGGATTTGAACATTTGTACATCATTATTTTTAAACGCTTGTGTTGCGTGCGGAATAAATACTGCACTTAAAGAAGTAAGAATTGTAATTACAATTTCGATACCTCTAACTCCAACAGCATAACTGCCAACGGCTCGTTTGCTCTCATCTATTAGTCCTAGAATTAATGTATCTGTTTGGTTGTAAACAGTAGCGACTATTGTTAAAAGAAAAACGGGTATTAAAGGTTTAACAATCGTTTTTAATTCGTAATTGCCGACAGGTTTAAAGGAAAAACCTTCTCTTTTAAGTGAAAACATATTAACGATAGATGTTAAAAGAGATCCTAAACATGCAATAAAAGCATAAACATATAAAAATTTGTCACTTTTTACAAATGAAATAACAAGAAGTGATGTAAAGAAAGTAATAATGATTGTTCGAATTCCAAGATAAAAGTGCTTTTCAAAAGCAATATAAACCCATTCAAATGAAAAGACGCCAGCTAAAAAGTTTAATGAAAGAAGCATTACTAATGAGCGCATATCAGCGTTCATTAAATTATCACCAAGACTAAAGGTTAGTGTAACTAGAGCCGTGAACGATAAAAGTGTAGTTATTAATTGTAGTAGAAAGAAGGATTGTATTTTTCTATTTAATAGCTCTTTATTATCTTTTACTAGGGCACATTCTCTAACAGCTACCATAGGAATGCCAAGTCTAGCGATAATTAAAAAATAATAAACGAAAGTATTAGCCCAAGAGTATTGTCCCATTGCTACATCACCTAAAGCTTGAGCAGCAAAAGGGAACGATATAAACGATAGAAGCGTAATAGTTATCGTTCGAATAAGATTAACAAATACTTGTGGTCTTATTTTTGAATACACAACTCTCCTCCTTTTTACTAATTAGTATAGTATAAAAAAATAAAAATCATAGTGATTTTTATTTATTGGAAATACTTTGGATGTTAAAAAAGCACAAAAATGTAAAATTGAAGCGCTTTTAGAAGAGTTCTTTAAAGAAACTATTTATTTTATTTCCGATTATTTTAGGATCAAAGTGTTGTCTCCCAATCTTTTTAGCCTTTATAGCTTTTTGTTTTTTTTCATCAATATTTTTAAGAACATTAGTGATTTCTTGAGCTAATTGGTCAATAGAAGAATTATATATCCAATGAATTGAATCCCCATAGATTTTTTTTAAATCATGTGATAGTGATGAAATTGTAGGCATATTACTATCTGCATAATCAATCACTTTGCTGGGAATTGAATAATAATCTAAATCAGACGTAAAAATTCTGGGATTAATATTGATTAGTGCATGTTGTTGATATTGAAGCATTTCTCTAAAAGAAAGTAAGCCAGCATAAATAAAGCGTGGGTCATTTTCCGCAAGTAATGCAATTTCTTCTTTCATAGGACCATGTCCAGCGATAATAAGACGTGCTTCCGTATTAACTTTTTTAAAGGCTTCAATTAAGTTTCGAACACCATACCTTTCATAAAGAGCACCACCGAAAAAAATGTATTTATAATTAACGGGCATTTCCTTTACAATAATGTCTTCACTTAAGATGCCGGGGATAATTAGGAATGGTCTATTTCTACGATTTATATATTTATTAAGGTTTTCGGTTAAAGTTATATATGCATTACAATAAGAGAAAGAACTTTCAACTTTTTTAATATAACGATGATTAACATTAGACAAATTGTTAGGATTATCTGTAATAATACCAACAATACGTCCCCCATGATTTTTCCTTATATAATGTGCTAGTTTAGCTAAATGTGGATTTAATAAATCAACAAGCACAATAGGTTGTTCATTATATTTTAGGCTACTGATTATTTTTTTTGAATTTCTAATAAAAGTAAAATTTTTAAATAACTTTTTATTAAAAAAACTTGGGTAAATGAAAATATCATTTATTTCATGTTCAAAATAATGTTGATCGCAAGTTGTTGAATTTGCAGGTCGAAGTGATATAACAGTAACATCGTTATCTTTTTTTAATTCATGAATTATTTTATAGTGAAAATTTTGACTGCTCGGATTCGGTTTGACTTTAGAAATTTTAACAAGATTATTGAAATCTTTTGGCATCATTGCAGTTGTAAGATAAATAATTCTCATATTATATTAACTCCTTAAAAATCTTTAGATGTTGAATAACCATTACTTCTATCGTATTTTCTTTTGCTGTTTTAAGGGCTTCTTTTGTAAAATCACATTCCTTTAAATTAGCAATTAATGTTGGCAAATCGTCACTATTTTTATAAATGAGTCCGTTTTTGCCGTGTTTTATTAGCTCTTTAGTGGCATTCATATTATAACTTGCAATTATGGAAAGTCCTTGAGATAAACTTTCATTAATAACATGTCCATAAATATCGTACCTACTTAGATAAATACCATAGTCTGCATGAGCTAAAAAGCTTAATATTTCATTTCGAGGTACAAACGACAAAATATGAACATTATTCAAGTTGTTTTTATTAATAAAACGTTCAAGTTTGGTCTTTTCTTTTCCTGAACCGATTAATACAAGATGATCAGCAGTATTCATATTTTTCCAAGTTTTTAAAAGAAACATATTATTTTTTCGTTTGATAAAACTAGTTGCCGAAACAAAAATGTTTGCACCTTCAATATTGTGTTTTTTATAAAAGTTTCTTTTTACATTTTTTGGTAGTATGTTTTTAAGAATCTCATCATCAAATATCGTACTATACGAGTATCTAAAGATTTTATCTTTTGGCGCACCATAATGTTCTAAATAACGACTGGTTTCATGACTACTTGAAAAATAGGCAGAGGCTCCACTAATAAAATGCTTTTTAAATATATATTTTAGAAAACATTCTTTTTTTACGATTCCGCCATTTGCATAAAAACAATAAGGAATCTTTTTTCTTTTTAAATAATTAATTGTTTTCATTTCAGTAAAAGTCGAATAACCATTCATAATTATTAGATCATATTCATTATTCTTAAGATGTTTAATGACGCCATGAGAGTAATGGTTTTCACTTCCAAGATTAATGCCTTTAATTGGATGAATCGTAAAGTTAGTAACTTTTTGATCGTAAAAAAGTGGGTGGCGATCGCTTGCTTTTTGTCGTTCAAAAATGACATGTAAGTTTATATGTTTTCCTAACATATTAAAAAAACGTACTTTATAGGGTGCGGGATGGTTAAAAACAATTAATATCTTCATATATTTAGTATAGCACGGCAAAGACAAAAATATTATTTTAATATGCTATAATTTACCTATGGAACATTTACAAAATTGGGATGACGTCTTTAAAGAAGAACCCTTCTTAACTTACTTAAATGAAATTAATGATTTTCTTGATAAAGTTTATAAGTTGGATAATGTTTACCCTTTGAGAAAAGATATATTTAGAGCATTTGAACTTACACCACCTGCAAAGGTTAAATGTGTGATAATTGGTCAAGATCCTTATCATCAACCGGGTCAGGCACATGGTTTGGCGTTTTCTGTTAAATCAGGTGTACCTCTACCACCATCCTTAAAAAACATCTATAGAGAAATAGAAAATGACCTTGGTATAAAAATGAGAAATGATGGTGATTTAACATATTTGGCCAATCAAGGGGTTTTACTTTTAAACGTTCACCTTACAGTATTTAAGGATAAGCCACTATCTCATTCAATTGATGTTTATGAAAAATTCACAAAATCAATTTTAAAAGTCTTAAACGATTTAGAACAACCAATAGCATTTATCTTGTGGGGTAAAAAAGCGCAAAAATTTGAAAAAACCTTGCAAAACCCGCGCCATTTAGTTATTAAATCAAATCATCCATCACCATTATCGGCAAATAGGGGAGGTTTTTTTAACACGAAACCGTTTTCAAAAACTAATATTTTTTTAATAAAAAATAAACAATCATCAATTGATTGGCAAAATTAAATCTTGGTGATATAATATTATGCAGGAGCTTGGTCGACCAGGCTGAGAGGGATTGATATTGACAGTCCAACGACACCTGATCTAGGTAATGCTAGCGTAGGTACCCCCCCTTTAGTTAAGTGTTTCCTTGCAGGTGCAAGGAATTTTTTATTAGAGGAAAATATGACAAAAGATAAAAGTAAATTGGTTATAAATATTAGTGTAGGGTTGATTATTTTAATTGCTTTAAGCTTTTTATTTGCTCCTATTGTTAAAGTTAGTGATATAGGAAATTTAAACGCAATTGATATATTGTTTAAAGAAACGGCTTTAAAAAGAGACTTTTTTGTACTTCCTGCAATAATTTTACTGCCAATTATTTCTTTTGCACTGACATTTATAAAAACTGATAAAGTTAAAGCAAAAGAAATAAACAATATTAGTTTAGTTTTAGTTATTATTACTGTTGTTCTAAGTTTTTCATACGCAGGGTTATATAAAGGAATAAATAGTGAGACTGTTGAATCTGCAACTTTTAGACTTGGGTGGGGATTGATCGTATATGCTTCCTTAGTAATTTTAACATTGTTCTACTACCTTAGAAGTATACTTGAAGATAATGAATTTACTGTTAGAGAAATACCCGAGCTTGCTATCTTTATTGCCTTAGCAGTGGTTTTGGATTTTGTTCCTAAAATAAGAATTGGTGCAACTGGAGGATCAATTAGTTTAACAATGGTACCACTATTTATAATCGCTTTTAGATTTAACTTTGTTAAAAGCTTTTTAGCTATTGGTGTAGTTTATGGTATTATCACCTGCCAACTAGATGGGTATGGTTTCCAATCTTATCCTTTTGATTATTTACTAGGCTATGGTCTAATTTCATTAGCATCGTTTTTTAGAGCACTAATTTTTACTAAACAGGGAAACCCAAAGATTCAACACTATCTTTTTCTTTTATTGGCGATTCTAGTGGGTGGCTTTGGCCGTTTCGTAGGTAGTACAATTAGTTCCGTAGTTCTTTATCATTATAGTTTTGGTCCTGCGGCCATTTATAATCTTGCATATATAGGTCCAAGCATACTTTTAGTTATGATTATTCTATCTTTATTATTAGTCCCATTTACTAAGTTGAATCGACGCTATCCAATAGAATAGCTTCACAATATAAATGACATTTAATAAATTATTCCTATGTTATAATAAACATAGGAGGGATTTTATGACGACGAGATTGGGAAAAAGAAGTAATCGTGAACTTGAGCGAAAAGTAAGGAAAAACGATCCTGAAGCAATGCATGAATTAGCTCGACGTCTTGTCCAAGGCGAAGGGATTGCTGAAGACCAAAAGCGTGGTTTCGAGTTAGCGAAAAAATCAAGTGAATTAGGTTTTATTCCTGCCTTCACAGTTTTAGGTTATTGTTATTTTTATGGGAAACCTATTCCAAAAGATGAACAAAGAGGCGTTGAATTGTTTAGGTATGCTGCCGAAAACGGTCATGATGCGGCTCAATACAATATGGGGATTGCCTATGAAAGAGGAAGTGTTATTGAGCGTGATTACGAAAAAAGTTATGAATGGTATCAAAAAGCAGCTGATCAAGGGTTCGCTAAAGCCTTTTATAAACTAGGCGTATTTAACGAACTTGGTTATGGACGAGAAATCAATTTGATTGAAGCGGCTAAATTTTACGAAGAGTCTGCAAAACACGGCTATATTAAAGCTATTCATGCTATTGGCAATGCCTATTATTTAGGAACCGGAGTTATCAAATCTTTGGATAAAGCAGTAGCATGGTTGACTGTCAGTGCTGAACGTGGTTACCGCCCATCAATTAGCTTATTAAAAAGAATTAATGACAAAAATAGTTAATAGTCGTTATAATAGACATACTATTTATAGTATGCTGGAGGTTTTTTATGCACGAAAAAAATAAAAACGTTGAAGTTGAAGATATTAAAAAAGAAATTAAGGAAGAATCAAAATCACATCTTATTGAGGATGATATTAATACTAGAAAAAGGGTTTTTAGTAAATCTTTTACTACATATAGAGCAGTTAATACAGTATTACTTGTTTTAACTATTATTATAGTAACTTTGAGTTATATCTTTTTATTTCCGATTGGAACTAATGGGATGTGGGCGACATTTATAATTATTGCAGTATTAGTTATGGGGATGTTTGTATATTCAGCCTTAATGAAACGGTCAATTACAAAAAAAGCTAGTACATACATGAGTGATTATTATCGCATCACAAGTGATTACGTCTATGATGATACAAACATCAAAAATTATCGTATTAGTTCTGATAAACAAATGACATTAGAACATTTTACGAAAGCTCATTTAATTAAAGATGTTATTAAAGCGGGAAGTCGTAATTATGTTGAATATGAGTTTAACGGACAGGAATTTGTTGTTAGTGATTATATTGCATATCGAGGGGTCAATAAAACGACCGAACCGATTTTTTTAGGAAAATTATTAGTTGCTTCAATTAAAAAACCTTTAAAAAATCGTATTGTTATTTATCGTAGACCAGATGAAGAAAGCTACGCGTCATGCCCTGGTCCTAATGATGTTGATGATTTAACTAAAGTTTTAGAGAATAAAAAACTTATAATCTACGCTAAGGATGAAGAAGCTTTAAAATATCTACCTGCTAAAGCTCTAGAAATATTAGAAAATATTGAAACAAACAAGACTTTAGCCGATATTAGCATCGTTTTTGATGAAGAAAGGATTACCGTCGCGTTTTCTTATGGGGATGATTTAATGGTAGTTCCTCTTCGCGAACCATTTTATTTTTCAAGTCAAACGAAGTTTAAAGAAGATTTAAAAGCAGTTCACGAATTTATTAAACTTACACAAAAATAATTAGAAAAGAAGAAATATTATGCTCCAAGATGAATTTGTTGGGAAATGGATAAGAGTACAAAGTTATAAACACGATGGTACACTTCATAGATTATGGAAGTCTAATTTTGTCTTGGAAAATAATGAAGAATGGTTAATAGTAGCTAACAAGTGTACAAAAGTCGTTGAATATAACGGACGGGTTTGGTATACAGCTGAACCTGCAGTTACTTTTTTTAGTAAGAAGCGTTGGTTTAATGCAATTGCTATGATTAAAAAAGATGGGATTGCGTTTTATGTTAATATTGCATCTCCGACTTTAATAGACAATAAAATTGCTAAATACATTGATTATGATTTAGATATAAAAATGAACGCTAATAATGATTTGCGCTTCCTAGATCGTAATGAATTTAGAAAACATGTTGAATCTTATGAGTATGAAGATGATTTGGTTGAAATTATAAGAGAAGAAGCGATTAACACACATAAATTAATGGAAGAAAATACTTTTCCATTTGATATTGATGAAGTATCTAAGTATTATTTAAACTTTTTAGAAATGACTGAAAAAAAGAAAGAATAATCATGAAAGAGTATAGTTTTGTCACGAATAACGAAAAAGAAACCGAAAAAGTAGGAGCGCTTATTGCTCCTTATTTAACTTCAAATAGTGTAATTACTTTAACTGGTGATCTTGGTGCAGGTAAGACAACTTTTACAAAAGGTTTAGCACAAGGGTTAAATATAAATGATAGAGTAATTAGCCCGACTTTTAATATACTCAAGTGTTATTTTAAAGCCGACATCCCTTTATACCACATTGACGCTTATCGATTAGAAGATAATGATGCTGATATTGGTTTATTAGAGTTTATTGATGGAGATGGGATTGCTGTCATTGAATGGCCTACTTTTATAAGCGAATTAATACCAAAATCTTTTTTAGAAATTAATATTACGATATTAGATTTAAATAGACGTCAAATACTTGTTAAGGCAATAGGTGCCAAATACGAAAAGATAATAGAAATCATTAAGGAGAATTTTTAATGTATACCCTATATCTTGATAGTAGTGATAAAAACATGTCCATTGGCATTACCAAGGATAATGTGTTAATTGCACATTTTCATGGCAAAGCCTGGCAAAAACAAAGTGAATTGATGACTAAAGTTCTAGATGATCTTTTTTTTGACAATAAAATTAATCCTAAAAACATTAAGGAAATAGTTGTAGGAATTGGCCCTGGATCATATACGGGTGTACGGATTGCTCTAACGATTGCTAAGGTCTTTGCTTTTAGTTTGAACATTCCAATTTATCCAATTAGTAGTCTTCGCCTACTTGCAGATTTTGATAAACCATCAATATGTATTATTAATGCTAGAAGTGAGAGATCATATGTTGGTGTTTATAATAAAGAAGAAATTATTTTAAATGATTCTATTATAAAAAACGAACAAGTACTTACCTATATTAAAGAACACCCTGAATTTATTTTAAGAGGTGACATATTACATTTAGGTATGAAACAAGAAGTTAAAAGCCCAATTGAAACTATGATCAAGCTTCGTCCGTTTCTTAAAGAAGCAGAAGACATTTTAACGATTAAGCCATGTTACATGAAGGAACTTTAAAATGAATCAAGAAAAAAAAGAACGCCGTTTAATAGTTAGAGAAATGGAATTAAAAGATATTCCAACTATCTTAACTATTTCAGAGGAGTCTTTTATAAAACCGTGGACGGAAGAACAGCTTCTGCGTGAACTAGATGCAAAAACATCACCATTTTCCCACTCTTTTGTACTAGAATACGGTGAAATAATTATTGGTTTCATCAATTTTTGGTTAACTTTTGAGAGTGCGACCATTAATCTTATCGCGATTAGATCATTCGCTAAAAGACACGGACTCGGCTCGCTTCTTTTACAAGATGCCTTAACTAGAATTGGCCAAATCGGAACCATTCAAACAGTTACATTAGAAGTAAGAACACATAACATAGAGGCAATAAATTTTTATCAGAAACATGGATTTAGTATCTTGCTTAAAAAATCTTCTTATTACGACAATGGTGATGATGCTTTTTATATGATTAAACTTATAAAAGAATCAACAAGAACGATTTTGGCAATTGAATCTAGTTGTGATGAAACAAGCGTAGCAATTACAAGAAATGGTAAACTTTTGAGTAATATTGTTGCGACTCAAATCAAAATGCATCAAAAGTATGGTGGTGTTATGCCAGAAATGGCTTCAAGGCTTCATACTGAAAATATTACGATTGTTTTAAAAGAAGCATTAGATGAAGCAAAAATTACTTTAGATGAGATTGATGCTTTTGCAGTTACAAGAGGCCCAGGGTTGATTGGTGCACTTCATGTTGGATTACAAGCAGCAAAAACACTAGCTCTTATTTATAAAAAGCCCTTAATTCCAGTTCATCATCTTGCTGCGCACATTTATGCAAATGAATTTGTAAAAGAGTTAAAGTTTCCACTTATCGCTCTTGTAGTTAGTGGCGGGAATACTGAACTTGTTTATATGAGAGGACATTTTAATTTTGAAATAATTGGTCAAACTAAAGATGATGCAGTTGGTGAGTGTTACGATAAAGTTGCAAGAGTTTTAGGCCTAGGATATCCTGGAGGAGTTCCAATTGATAAGTTAGCAAGAAAAGGCACACATAGATATAATTTACCTTCACCAGCCCTGCAAAATGGCTATGATTTTAGCTATTCCGGCCTCAAAACACATGTTATCAATTTAATTAATAACACCAAACAACGTGGGGGAAGTATTGTTGTTGAGGACTTATGTGCTTCATTTCAAGAAACCGCAATGGATGCTTTAGTTAATAAGACGAAGAAAGCATTTGAAGAATTTGAGATTAAACAAATAGTATTAGCTGGTGGTGTTTCAGCAAATAGTTATTTAAGAGAAAGAATTTTGCAATTGGCGGAAGAAAATAAGGTTGATGCTATCGTCCCGCCTTTATGGTGTACGACGGATCAGGCCGCAATGATAGCGAAAACAGCTGAATATTTATACGATTTACAACTATTTGCCCCATTGTCGCTAGGAGTTGATCCTAATTGGCAAATTAATGAATTTGACAATTTTAATACAAATTAAAAGTAATTAATTACTTTTTTCGCAATTTATATAATAATTTGGCTATAATATAACAAGATATAGAGTAGAGGTATGCCTTATGACAGTAAAAGAAATATTTGATGCATTTAGGAATGATTATGTCATTGACGAAACCGAAGTTGTTTTGCAAGGGTGGGTTCGTACAAATCGTGATAATGGATCAATTGGATTTATAGAATTTAATGACGGATCGTCTTTTAATAACTTACAGATTGTTTATTCAAAGGAATCAGTTGATGATTTTGATAAAATAACAAAAATTGGGACCGGAACGACAATTGAAGTTGAAGGACTTTTGATTGAAACTCCGGATGGCAAGCAACCTTTTGAACTTCAACTTGATAATTTAACAATTTTGGGTGAAGTTGATTCATCATATCCTCTACAAAAGAAACGTCATTCCTTTGAATTTTTACGTGAAATCGCACATCTAAGACCAAGAGCAAACACTTTTAATGCTCTATATCGAGTAAGAAGTGAGTTAGCATTTGCAATACATAAATTTTTCCATGAAAAAGATTTTCTTTATATACACACACCAATTTTTACCGGTAATGATGCCGAAGGTGCCGGACAAACATTTTCAGTTGTTACAGATGATAAAAATCCAAATGATTTTTTCGGAAAAAAAGTAATTCTTACTGTAACGGGTCAGCTTCATGTTGAGGCTTTTGCAATGTCACATAGAAGTGTTTATACCTTTGGCCCTACATTTAGAGCAGAACGAAGTAATACTAAAACACATGCTGCAGAATTTTGGATGGTTGAACCTGAAGTAGCTTTTGCGGATTTAAAAGATATAATGGAATTAATTGAAGAATGTATTAAATATTGTATTGAATATGTGTTAGATCATGCCGCTGACGAAATGCAATTTTTTAACAATTTTATTGATAAATCCCTTCATGAAAGACTAACTAAAATAATTAATAGTACTTTTGCTCGAATTACATATACTGAAGCTATTGGTATTTTGGAAAACGCTGTCAAAAACGGTGTCGATTTTGCAAACAAGAATATTGTCTGGGGAATGGATTTACAAACAGAACATGAAAGATACATTACAGATGTACATATTAAAGGACCTGTTTTTGTAACTGACTATCCAAAAGAAATCAAAGCGTTTTACATGAGAATAAATGAAGACGGTAAAACCGTAGCTGCATGCGATTTACTTGTACCTACTGTTGGCGAATTAGTTGGTGGATCACAACGAGAAGAAAGAGTTGAAGTACTTCTTGAAAAGATGAAAGAGGCCGGAAATGCTGAGGAATTGGACTGGTATTTAGATCTACGTCGTTATGGTGGGTGTGTTCATAGTGGTTTTGGTATTGGTTTTGATCGACTTTTGATGTATGTAACTGGAATGCAAAACATTCGCGATGTTCAACCATTTGCTCGCACTAGCGGTAGCATATTATTTTAAGGAAATAAAATGGCAAGAAGAAATAAGAGAACAGCCCTAAGTGCCCCATTAACAGAAGAAGAAAAAGCCCTTCGTGCTTATAATCGCAAAAAGGGAGTTTTAATTGGTATAATAATTTTACTTTTTTTAATTGTTGTTGTTGAAATTGTTACTATCGTTATTGAATTTACAAAATAAGCATAATATAAATATTAGTGACTAATTAAGGGGAAAGAACATCAATTTCCTCTTTTTTTGGCTCTTCTTCTACGGACTCAGGCTCTAAAGCGGATAAATCTAATAAGCGTTTATCATCCAAGTCTGCTGAGAATAGTTTTCTCTTTAATACTAGAATTCTAATAAAACGCGATAAGTAGGATTGGATTGCTAATATACCCCAAAGTAAACTTATAAAATAAAGAGGAACAACCATATAACTTATAATTGCTCGAGGTGCAAAGTGAGGTGTCGAAATTACTTCAGGCCAATCTGATGGCAAATTAATACCAAAAAAGTTAGCTCTAGGTTGATTAGCCCAATCAAATATATAAAATAATGTACTTATTCCTTCTGTTTTGTAATCGAAAAGATTAATAGGTCCCATAAATAACATTGCAATTACATATATTACTGTCGTGCAAAGTGCAATTAGAATGGGAGGGAAAAGTTGATAGAATAAAACAACATTACTTTTTCTATGAGCGTTTCTTGAGAAATCTTTTGGTGAACGAATTAGATCAGCCTCAACCAACATTTTCATATCTGCATCAACGCGTCGGCCTTGACGGCGCATTACTTGACGAACTACATCAAAAATTAAGGAAAAGATTAAAAAGATTAAAACAAAAATTAAAAATATAGCAATAATTAGACGCCAATCTTTTTCGGAGAGTTTGACTAAAAACAAGAATTTATTCATTGTCATCCTCCACATTAAAATTATCTATTTGTTCAATTGCTTCTATATTTTCATTTGTGGTTGAATCTTCTACATCAATAAAACCAATATCTTCTTTTTTCTGAACTGGAAGAGGATTTAAATTAGACTCAAAGGGATTTGAATTATGGAAAATATTTATGGTTGCCCCTGCAAATTGCCCTTGTTCTATGGGCCTGGCATCTTCTTTAACTTGTTCGCTGTCCAATCTATCTTTTAAAATTCTAGCTGCTTTTCGATCTAATTCAGTTGGCTCTTTCAGGCGGTCACCTTGGAAATATTTAATAACAGCTAGTATTGAGTAAAAAAGAAAAACGAAGATGGTTCCAACTGCAAAAATAACAAAACCTGCCAAAGCAAAAGGAGTTAACAATAAAGTTATCATTCCAACTCCAATTCTCTTTAAAAAATTAACCATCTATATTCCTCGATTTTTGTTGTTTCCTATACTTTATATATAACCATAAACTCATCTCAAATACAACAATTGTTAAAGGTAATAATAAGGATAAAAGTGATAAAGAAATTGGAAGTAATTGTTGTGAAACAACAAAACCTAATATTGTAAAAATTATAAGAGTGCCAAGCATAATATAAAAAGCGATAAGATTAAAACGATAAAATCTTATTAATAAATATGTTATATATGGAAAAGCAATAAATAAGAAAAGATAAGCTATTTCAGCAGAAATTGGACCAAAAAGACAAGAGGTTAAAATAAGAACTGAACTGATGATAATAAAAACAAACACATTATTTTTATCTTTATAATCTAAAAACTTTCGTAATTCAAATAGTATCAAAATATAACTTAATGTCGCTTGTATTAACGAAACTACAAACACAAGGCTTGGCAAAACACATAAACCAAAACGGTGAGTTTTTAAACCTATCAAGTTCGCTAATTCATATAAATAATTAATTTCATAAATTAAGTTAAAAAGAGGAATAGCCGCGTAAAAAAGACCTAAATTTATTAACGAAACTAAAACAATTAAATGAATTGGATCAATTTTTAGTTTGACGCTAATCCCCATAATAAAACCTGTTATTAAAGAAGGAAATAAATAAAATAGTGCAATGTCAATGCTTGAAAAACTAATCACAAAACCAAGAATTAATGAGGTGATAGCATAGATGGGATAGTATTTTAAATCACAATTTAAAGTGACGATTACGCTTGTAAGAGGTAAAGCGAAAACAAATATTAAAGTAGATAGCGGCAGTAATGTACCAATCAATACTAAAATAACATTAATGGCCGCCATGATTGCCATATATGCAATTTGTTGGGTGACTGATCTGTTTTTGAACTTCATAAATTAATGTTACCACATTAATTATGCATAAATAATAAAAAGGTAAATAATTTCCTATTTATATATATGAAGAAGTATATAATTTTGAGTATGGCTATTTTAACAATTGCTTGTAGGAAAGAATCACAAAAAAACATTGATTATCCAGCGGACAAAATTATTGAATATAGTGAATTATTTGGACAAACTGAATTTGAGTATTATGTATATGTGTTTTCTCACACTTGTTTGCACTGTATCGAAATAAAAAAGGATATAATAAATTTTTATAATAATACTACAAAATCCATGTATTTTATACAATTTCAAGGTCAAATAGCACTAAATAAAGATATAGATTTAACTATTGGATGTAACAATATTGCGGATTTTTCAATATTAGGTACACCATCACTTGTCTTTATTAGAAACAAATCAGTGATTAATAATTTAGGCGGTAAAAAAGCCATATTGAGTCATATAAATAATCATTGATAAATACGACTCCTTATCTTTTTATTAAGTGTCTAATTATGATATAATTAAATCACAATAAAGAGATATTTTTTTATGGATTTTACAAAGAAATTAAATGATAAACAACTAGCTGCTGTATCTACTAATGAACAGCATGTTCGTGTGATTGCGGGTGCCGGTTCAGGTAAAACCCGTGTTTTAACACATAGGATTGTTTATCTATATCAAGAGCTTGGCGTTCCGCTTTATAATATTTGGGCTCTTACATTCACTAATAAAGCGGCAAATGAAATGAAAGA
>JAAYSA010000045.1 GCA_012518455.1 Erysipelotrichaceae bacterium
AATATAAGGAACTAATATTTAGTCTTCGACAAGGCGAAAAGATTAAAAGGAAAAGTCTTTTTACTAGATTAATTGAAGCTCAATATGAAAGAAATAATTTTGAATTAAAAGCAGGTGTTTTTAGAGTTCGTGGAGATGTAATTGAAATTATGCCACCTCATACAGAAGAATCATTTATTCAAATTGATACTTTTGATGATGTTATTGAAGAAATAAGAGAAGTTAACGCGATTACTGGAGAAGTAAATAAAACAATGCTTTCTTACCATATTTTTCCAGCTTACGGACATGCTTCAACAAGAAAAAGAATTAATGAAGCACTACCAGAAATAGCAAAAGATCTAGAAGATAGATTAGATTATTTTAAAAGCGAAGGAAAATTACTAGAAGCTGAACGACTAGAATTTAGAACAAGACAAGATATTGATTCATTACGAGAATTTGGTATTTGTCCAGGTATTGAAAATTACGCTAGATACATAGATAAAAGAAAACCAGGTGAAAAGCCGTTTTGTCTTTTTGATTATTTTCCAGACGATTTTCTTTTGGTTGTTGATGAAAGTCATGCAACACTGCCACAAATTAGAGGAATGTATAACGGTGATAGATCAAGAAAAACAACTTTGGTTGAATATGGTTTTAGACTTCCAAGCGCTCTAGATAATAGGCCTTTACAATTTGATGAATTTGAAAAATCTTTCAAAAATGTAATATTTACTTCAGCTACACCAGGTGATTATGAATTAGAAAACTGTAACTATCAAGTAGTTGAGCAAATAATTCGTCCGACAGGGTTAATTGATCCTCTAGTTGAAGTTAGGCAAACCCGCGGTCAAATTGATGATATTATTTATGAACTCAATAAACGAATTGAAAAAAACGAACGCATTATGATTGTAACTCTTACAATTAAAATGGCAGAAGATTTAAGCGATTATTTAAAAAGACGCGGATTTAGAGTGGTTTATCTACATAATGAAACAAAAACATTAGAAAGAAGTCAGATCATTTATCAATTAAGAAAAGGTAAATATGACATACTAGTTGGCATTAATTTATTAAGAGAAGGATTAGATATTCCAGAAGTCAGTTTAATTGTAATTCTTGATGCAGATAAAGAAGGTTTTTTAAGAAGTGAAAGATCACTAATTCAAATTATTGGAAGAGCATCTAGAAACGTAAATGGGCGGGTTATTATGTATGCTGACAACGTAACACAATCTATGCAAAAGGCAATAAATGAAACAAATAGAAGAAGAAAAATCCAACAACAATATAACGAAGAAACGGGATTAGTTCCTACAACAATTATTAAGCCCATTTATGCTCCTATTCATAATTTTGATGATGATAAATTTAATTTAAAAATAAACAAAGGCAAATTAACTAAACGAGAATTAGAAGAAACGAAAGCAGAACTTCGTAAAAAGATGTTATCTGCAGCTAAACAATATGATTTTGAAAAAGCTGCTCAATATCGGGATTTAATTTTTGAATTAGAAGCAGAATATTTATAGAAATAAAAAAATATCAACGAATGTTGATATAATTATATAGGAGGTAAGGAAATGAAAAGAAAATTTATAATGTTCGCTATACCATTTGTTTTAATAAGTTGTGGTAAACCTAAAATTCTTAACGAAGAACAAAGATTAACAACAATTAGACAATTAGCTAATGCTAGACCTTATCGTCCAAATATTTTTCGCGCAACTATAAACGAAGAATCCGATATTGATATAGTTGTAGAGATTAATGGGCAACCAAGAGTCCAAATTACAAATTATCAAAACTTTAGTCATGATGTTAAAATTAAAAACTACCAATTTCTCGATAGTGTAAAAAGAACCGAAAAAGAACAAGTTGAATTAAGAACAGATGTAGTTTTCGAATCAGAATTAGTGACAAAAACAAAAATATTAGGTTTAACAATTTTAAATGAAGAAATAGTTCCTGAAACAGAAACGCATTACTATACAGTAAACAATGTGCATTATGCAGATGAATCAGAATATGTTGATCCACAAACTGAAGAACACGGCACTAAATCTAAGGTTGATGAATATTATGATTTTACTAAACACATCATATATAACGAAGTAACCGAACGAATGAATTACTTATATGATTATAATTTTTCTCTTTTTAGCATGGAGGAATCTGAAGAAATAATTGTAGATGCAACGTTATTTAAAAATGAATTTACCTTAGTTTCAAAAATCAATGTAGAAAAATTTATTCAAAAGCAAATTGATGATTTTGAAAGTCAAATGACCTCTGAAGTTCAAATTCCTGAATATGAATATACTTATGATGAAATTACTAATGAAGATAAAGTAGTAATTAACTCAGAAACCTATGAAATAGATTCTATAACTAGTTCACTTAATATCAATGGTTTAGTAACATTTTCATATGAAGGAAATAACTACCGAGTAACAATAAAAGGTGGTTTTACATTTTCACTAGATTATCAAAATTATAACGATACTAAATTAGTTATTGAATTCCCTAATGATCTAGATTCGTATTTAGAAAATACGGAATAAAAAGTTTAATTGCATTTCATTAATATTTCGTTTATATTAATAAAGCAACTAAAAGGAGCAAATTATGAAAGCATTAGACATTATATTTCTTATCGTAGCAATTATTCTTATTATTCTATCTTTATTACAAGGCGGAAAAAGTGAAGGTGCATCAGGTGCTATTACTGGTGGAGGTCTTAATATTTTCGCCAAAACTAAAGAACGAGGTAGTGAAAAAATAATTTCTATTTTAACTATGGTAATTGCGGTTATCTTTTTCCTTTTAGCTATTTTGGTTAACGTACTACTTTAAGTTAGATAACAAAACATAAATAAAGGACAAGATCTCTTGTCCTTTTTTCTTTTATTGACTCTTTTATATGTTATAATTTTTTAGGTGATAAAAATGACAATAAAAGAATATGTTGCAAAGCAAAAACAACTTTTATGTATAGAAGTAGAAGGCTTACAAGTAAAACCATCATTTGTAATTATTCAAGTAAATGATGATCCTGCTAGTGATAGTTATATTCGCGGAAAAATTAAAGATGCAGGAGAAGTTGGTATTGAAGTAAAACTAGATAAACTAAGTCCTACTATTAGCGAAGAGGGTTTATTAAAAGTTGTTAATAAATATAACAATGATCCTAAAGTACATGGTTTAATTGTTCAAATGCCACTTCCAAAACATATTAGCGAAGATAGAGTAAAACTAAGTGTAAATCCAAAAAAAGATATTGATGGTTTTCACCCTCTATCCCATCTTAATCCATGCACTCCACAAGGGATCATTGATTATTTAGAATCAGAAAATATTGCAATTGAGGGCAAAAGTGCATTAGTTATTGGAAGAAGTAATATTGTTGGTAAGCCCATGGCAAAGCTTTTATTAAACAAAAATGCAACCGTTACCATCGTTCATTCTAGAACTAAAAAAGATGACTTACTCAACTTACTGGCTAGAGCAGATATTATCGTTGTAGCAGTAGGAAAAAAATGGTTCGTTAGTGAGGAACCACTAAAAGAAAGTGCAGTTATTATTGATGTTGGAATTAACCGAGTTGACGGCGTTCTCTACGGCGATGTAAAACCTGAAAGAAATGTAGCACTTCAAACACCTGTTCCAGGTGGAGTTGGATTATTAACAAGATTACGATTACTTAAAAATTTATTGGAGGCATATTATGAAATTTGCAATAACTAATACTCAAGTTTATGGGGTTGACCGTGCGATTAAAGCAAGTGGAAATCCAATGAGAACTGAAATTGAAACAGGTCCTATTGATGAAAAAGATCTAAAACGAGCAAGACTTCTTGGTCGAACAAAAGGTGGAGAAGGACATGATAATTATTTAAAGGGCATTCTTGTTCAAATGGATGTCACCGCTCCTCTTTACTGGTGGAAAGAAGCTCAACGATATCATTGGTTTGATTTTGTTTCTAGTCAATCAACAATGCACTGCTTACTTAAATTCAATATTGAAGAACGTTTTGTTAAAGAAGTAGATCGTAGAGTTATTCCAATTATAGATGAATTAGTGAAACAATATAACGCAATAGAACAAAGTAAAGCAAAAGAAAAAGTTGCTAAGTGGCGAGAAATTGTTGCTACTCTACCTTCTGGTTTTTGTTTAACTGCGACAATGACTACAAATTATCAACAACTAAAAACTATGTATTTTCAAAGAAAGAACCATAAACTTGAAGAATGGCATGTATTCTGTGATTGGGCATTAGGACTACCGTTATTTGAAGATTTAATTAAAGAGGTAGCAAAATGAAAAAACGCACATTAAAAAAATATGCTGATTTAATTGTTAAAGTTGGAGCGAATGTCCAAAAAGGACAAGAAGTTATTATTAATGCTGATTTAGAAATCGCACATTTCGTTGAATATGTCGTTGAATCTGCTTATAAAGCAGGAGCAAAAGAAGTAATAATTAAATGGAGTGATGATAATTTAAGAAAACTTCATTATAAATACCAAAAAACTGAAACATTAGGAACATTTAAAGATTGGGAAATTGAACGTTTGAAATATAGAACAAATGTTCAACCCGTTATGATAAGACTTGAAAGTAGCGACCCAGATGGATTAAAAGGTATTGATCAAGCAAAAATGAGTGAAGTTAGAAAAATGCTATACCCAGTTTATAAACCATTTGCTGATGAATCCGAAAATAAATATCAATGGACAATCGCGGCGGTACCAGGTGAAAAATGGGCTAAAAAATTGTTTCCACAGTTAAGTAAAAAACAAGCTGTTAAAAAGTTATGGGATGCAATCTTGTTTGCATCTCGAGCAGATGGATTTAATCCTATACGTGCGTGGGAAGATCATAATGCGAATTTAGCCGATCATGCCCGAACCTTGAATATGTTAGAGCTGCAAAAACTATATATTCGTAGCAAAAACGGCACGGATTTACAAATTGGTCTAATTCCAGACGCTCTATTTATGGCAGGGGGAGACACGACACTTAAAGGAATTTATTTTAATCCAAATATTCCTACTGAAGAATGTTTTACAACTCCAAAAAAAGGTGAGGCAGAAGGAATTGTATATGCAACTAAACCATTATCCTATCAAGGTGAAGTAATCGATGGTTTTTATCTTAAATTTAAAGATGGAAAAGTTGTAGAGGCATATGCAAAGAAAAATAATGAGCTTTTACAAAACATGCTTAATTCAGATGAAAACGCACGTTATTTAGGCGAAGTTGCCTTAGTTCCAAAGGAATCACCTATTAACAAACTTGGATTTTTGTTTTTTAATACACTATTTGATGAAAATGCAACGTGTCATTTAGCACTCGGAGCAGGCTTTACAAATTGTATTATTGGTTATGATCAATATAGCAAAGAAGAACTTACTGCAAAAGGTGTTAACGATTCAATGATTCATGTTGATTTTATGTTTGGTACAGATGATTTAGAAATTGATGGTTTAACAAAAAATGGCCAAAGAGTGGCCATATTTAGAAAGGGTACATGGGTATCCTAAAGATAAGTTATCTGCATTAAATCGTTAATTAATATTTTTTTACCATTTATAAGAATTGTCCTAGTATATGGGTCAATTCTTTTTATTATTCCTTCAACTTCTCTTAAATAGCCTTTATCAAAGTAAACGATGTTTAATCTTTCGCCCTTATAATTAACAAGAATGTAGTTCATTTCTTCCATTTGATCTTCACTTAAAATTGGTTTATCAACTTTTTTATTTTCTTGCTGCATTTTATTTAAAAAAATCGCTTGTTCTTTTAAAGAAGCAAAAGGAGCCCACTTGATCATGCCTCTGCTCATTTCCTATGACCCCCAATTTGTCCAATTCGTTCCAAATATGTAGACTTTTCTCGCCTTGCATCAGCGCGGAAAATCTTATCTGCTCCATATTTGTTTTTTATCTCATCAATAGCTTTATAAAGAGCTTCATTTTTAATAAACTTTTCATTATCTTCAAAAAGTGTTAGTTGGATAAATCTAACATTCGTTAAATTAGAAGCTGAAAGATGAAGTTGACGAATAGGAGCGCTAATATTAAAACGAGATAAAATTTCAATAAAGGTCTCATAGAGAATATCATTATCATTAGTTGGAAATTGAAGTTTCATACTTTTACTGTGCATTTTGTTGCTAGGTTTTGTTTCTACCGCTGTTAGTGAAAGAGTACTACAAACAAAATTAGCAGCACGAAGGCGATAACAAATCTCATCACACATTTCTCTAATCATCATAGGTAATTCATCTTTTTCATAATCTTCATGGAATACTTGTCCGCAAGTAAAAGAAGGATTTTTTGGTATATATGTTTCGCTAATTAAACTATCATCTATTCCGTTTGCATGATCGTGAATCTGTTCGCCGATAATGCCGAATTTTTCTTTTAATAAAGCTTTTGGATATTGAGCTACATCACCCATTGTATGAAGGCCAAGACTAGCTAAACGTCGTTCATAACCTTTATTTATTCCCCAGACCTTTGTAATTGGTGTTATTTTCCACAATTTATTTTGAATATCATCTTTTGTCCAAATAGCAATACGATTTGGGGCGACTTTTGCATCAGTATCCATTGCTACTTTAGCAAGAAACATATTAGGTCCTACGCCTGCTGTTGCATACAAACCTAAACGATTCAATATTTCAGCCATAATGAATTTAGTTAATTCATATGGTGTTTTTTTATATAGATTCAAATATGGCGTTAAATAAATAAATGTTTCATCAATCGAGTATGGATGCCAATCTTCAGGAGCGAAATATTCAAGTATTAATGCGTTGAATTCAGTGCTTTTACGGACATATTCTTCCATATTGGGTTTTGCATAAATAAGAGGTATATCAGACGGAAGTTCAAATTTTCTCATGATGTTTTTACACCCCTTAGTTTTTAAATAAGGGGTTACTGAAAGTACTAAAGATCCAGGTCCTCTAGTTTCATCACAGACAACAAGAGGTGCCTTAAAAGGATCTAATCCTCGTTTAGCACACTCAACACTAGCATAAAAGCTTTTAAGGTCTAATACTGCAAACCACTTTCCCATAGGTTTATTATATAAAAAAATTGTATTACTTTCAGTAAAACAAGCTTATAGAAAAGTGATTTGCGATTTTTAAATAATGTTAATTAATCGTTAAATGTAATCCCAGATTCTTTCTCAGGCAGTCTATAAAGTTATTTTGGTAATTGTTTGCTTGAGATTTTATTTCTATAATCTTTTGGACTTTCATTGAATTCCTTTTTAAATTCTTTATAAAAATTTGAATAATCTGTAAAACCAACCGCATAACATATTTCTTGAAAGGAATCATTTGTAGATATAATCAGCTCACTGGCCTTTCGTAGCCGCATTTTTATTAAAAATTGATGTGGTGTAATATCATACTTTTCTCTAAAAATATTTATTGTTTGGTTTTTAGATAAAAGTACATGTCTAGAAATGTCATGTAGCGTAATTTTTTTATTATAGTTATCTGTGATAAACGATCTAATTTTTTCTGGAATACTAGTTAAATTTCTTGATTCTTTCAAAGCAATTAAAATTTCGTAAAAGACCTTTTCTTTTTCAAGCAGTTCAGAGGAATCACCGAGCTTATCTAATTTTTCGATTAATGGTTGTATTTTATTAATGTCAAAACGACCTCTCAATGGAAGGCTTCCGCCTTTACTATAATGTCCTCTAAAATGAATAAAGTAATAATTAGGTTTATTACTAGGTTTAATGCCTTGTTGTAGTAGGTTAGGTTTTTGAATATAGTATTCACCAGGTTGTAATTCAATATATTTACCATCTTCAAAAAAATTAAGGACACCTCGTCTCATTAATATTAGTGCACCAATTGCAGGAATTAGAACAATTAGAACACTATATGTTAATGG
>JAAYSA010000001.1 GCA_012518455.1 Erysipelotrichaceae bacterium
ATAGGCTGCAACAGTTGTCATCGTGTCTTTGTCAAGAGCTACTGATTGTTGAACGATTCCCACGACGTTTTGAAGAATTTGAACTCTTTGTTCCATATAGTTATCAATTTGAGATGCGTTGTGTTGCAACTTTTGTTGTAACTGTTGGAGATAGTTACGAGCTTTTAATCTCATAATAAAGAAAATGAGCCCAGGAATAATTCCTAAAAACCATAGTCCAATACAGAGCAGTTTTGAGCCAAATCCAACTTTAACTGGGACTTGTTTTTGAATAACATTTACATCCCGACCTTCTTCGCTAATTGGGCCTCTTACTTCATCTAGTTCGTTTGCCATACTTTGATTCTCCTTTTTAAATTTTTGCTATTTTTATTATAGTCGTTTTTACGACTAAATGCACTAATTGTCTTGGTATTCAGCTATTTCTTTTATTCTAGCTTCAAACCCTTTTAATCGATTTTTAATATTTTCGGTTGTTATACCGCTCTTAATATCAAGTATCCAATTCTTTAGTTTGTCTCCGGCTGTTTCTTTCTTACCAGTATTAGTTTCTTTAGCTATCTTTAAGTCAACTTGACATACCTTTGAAACTGGTTCATATTCGGTCCAATAAACTGCAATTGTATGCATGCGACCATCTCCACCCATTTTCCTAACATGTTCAACGCGCTCGAAAGTTTGAAAACCTGAAGAGGTAACTTGAACTATGTCTTCATTTACACCTTTTCGTAACATTTTTGTTTTTAAAATATTTGGTGTATTAGAAAGTGGGTGATTTAATAAAGGATCATTTAGTGCGTTAACCATACTTTCATGTTCATAAAACGAGAGATTACTTTCATATTCTGTTTTATAAATAAATTCACGTGGTTGTTGATGTTGATATAAAGGAATTGATAAAACAGGCGCAAAAGCAAAATACATTTTCTTAAAGTATTCAGCATTATAAGCCATAAAGCCTTCTTTTGTTTTCTCATAACTATAATGTTTATAATTGATTGGATCACCGCTGAAATCTAGGTTTTGTAAGTGTTCAGGATAAACTGTATTAATCATTTTCTTTTTAAAGAAGTTAAAGTTATCACCATAGGCAATTTCTTTATCTTTCATCAGATCAAGAAGTTGTTTTTTGGCCAATGGTGTAAATAATAATCTAAACTCTACTTCGTGATCGCGGTCAGTTGCACCCCAAAGAACATCAAATTCAGCATCACCCATAACAGTAAAAGTTGAACCTTTTTTACGAGCTTTTCTTTTAAGTTTTTTTACTTTTCTATCAACATATCGATCAATTTGTTTTTCGCTCATTTTTTCAGCATCTGAATCATAACGCTTAAAACTAAGATGCGGAGCAGCTTCATTAGCATATACTAAATAGGTATCTTTATTGTAATAAGGACACGGTTTAGTAACAGACGCCGTTAAAACTTGACTACGAACAACAGTTTGCGTTTTTCCATTTACTGTAATTTGTTCTGTCCAAGTAATCGTAATTGAGTTGCTATATGTTTTAGTACCCATTTTCATTGTTAAATCACGACAAAAGAAAAATGGATTACCTTCAATTTGCCCACTTAAAACATATAAAGCACTCGTGTTTTCTGATTTATTAGGTTCATAACCAAAGTTACGAATCATATAATCTAGTCGTCTAGAATCATAATAATCATCAAGGTCAATTATAGGAAGCGTTTTTTCAAAAAGAGCAATATTTAGACCTCTTCTAAATAAAACATGCAAAGGTTCTAATTGTTTCCAAGCTTCGCCAATTTTTCCTTTATTCACCTTTAATAATTCATCATATTTAGGTTGAAGCGTTTTGCGTTTAATACGCATGAAAATTGACAAAAGTAAACCTAAAATTGCTATTGGTATTCCAATAATTCGTAGAACCTTTATTAAAGTTTCGCTCATTATTTCCGCACCTGTATAATAAGTTAGGCCAAATGCTAAAATTCCTAAGACAGATATAAAAATACCTAGACCTGCAAAAATGCGAAAACGTTTAATTTGTTTATTTAAACTGTCTAATGTTTTATTATTTTTTTCAATTTCCGTAACAAGTTTTTTATTTGCAACTTCATCAACATTTGCGACTTTACTTAACTCATCAAAGTATTCACTAGTATATTGAGCATGTAAGTCTTTATAACGTAGTTTATAACCCTTCAAGGGTTCATAAATATATTGATCTTCCATAGTCAAACCTCTATATAATTATAACATTAAAAAACTAAATATAACGATTAATTTTAAGGCTTATTTTCAGCTTTTTTTAACTCATTAAATTTTTAATGTATTCAATTTCATCTTCTGGTTTTAAACGTGGGAATAAAGGTATGCCTTTACTAACTTTTTGGCCACCAATAACACCGTATTTATTTAAATATTCAATTGAAAGAAATTTTTCCTCAATTCCTAATTGAGTAAATAATTTTTTTGTTGTTTCAACTAAAACGGGTGAAAGAAGGACAGCTGCTATATATAGATTATTTGCTAAATGGTTCATCGCAGAAGCAAGTGCTTTTGTTTCACAATTTTTAGCTAAATTCCAAGGTTCTGTATTATCAATATACTTATTTGTCGCACTTACCAATTTAAAGACACTAATAAAGGCTTCAGTGATCTCTAGTTCATCAAATTGTTCCCTATATTCTTTAATAGTAGAAAGAGCAAGTTCTTCTAACTCATTATCAAATGGAGTTACTTGACCTTGATAAGTAGGAATGATTCCATCAAAGTACTTAATAATCATGCTTATGGTTCGATGGAGTAAATTGCCATAGTCATTCGCTAAATCAACATTCACACGTTCAATAAATTGTTCCGGTGTAAATGTTCCATCACTACCAAATACTGTTTCTCTAGCTAAATAATAACGAACTGCATCAACTCCATATCGTTCAATTAAAGGAAAGGGGTCAATGACATTTCCTTTACTTTTACTCATTTTTCCGTCTTTCATCATTAAAAGACCATGCACAAAAACGCGGTCTGGAAGACGTAGATCTAAACCAAGTAAAAATAAAGGCCAATACAAGGCATGAAAACGCGTTATATCTGCACCGCAGACGTGAATGATTTCCGTATTTTTATCATTCCAAAACTTTTTAAATTTTTCTGCGTTTTCATCTGGATAACCAAGTGCACTTATATAATTAACTAGAGCATCAATCCAAACATAGACAACATGTCCCGGCTTTTCTTTTACTGGTACACCCCATGAAAATGAGGTTCTACTAACAGCTAAATCTGCTAGGCCAGGCTTAATAAATGTATTAATCATTTCGTTTTTTCTGCTAATTGGAGTTAAAAATGCAGGGTTTTCATCAAAATGCTTCATTAATGCGGGTAAATATTTATTGGTGTTGAAGAAATAGCTTTCTTCACTTTTTTTCTCTACTGGCCGATGACAATCTGGACAAAGGTGATCATCTCCGGTTTGAGTTTCGGTCCAAAATGATTCACAAGGTACGCAATACCAACCTTCATAATTACCTAAATAAATATCACCTTTTTGTAGTAGCTTAGAAAAGACATAACTTACTGCCTTTATATGTCTTTGTTCAGTAGTTCTAATAAAGTCGTTGTTTGTAATTTTTAAAGCATCCCAAAGTTCTTTAAAGCCTACTACTATTTCATCAACAAATTGTTGAGATGTCTTATTAGCCTCTTTAGCTTTAGATTCAATTTTTTCTCCATGCTCATCAGAACCGGTTAAAAAGAAAACTTCATATCCCATAAGTCTTTTATAGCGAGCAAAAACATCACATAACGTCGTGCAGTACGCATGACCAATATGAAGCTTAGCGCTTGGATAATAAATTGGTGTAGTAATATAAACTCTTTTTTTCATAGAATCCTCTTTTTTGCTAAAAAAGCCGCGATTTAGGCGGCTTTAACTTTTTGATTATTTTAAACCAAATTTCTTATTGAAACGATCAACCCTTCCATCACTTTGGACGAAGCGTTGTTTGCCAGTATAAAAAGGATGGCAGTTACTGCATGTATCAACACGAATTTCTTTTTCGCTTGATCCGGTTTCAAATTCATTGCCACAGCTAATGCAGGTTACTGTGACGCGACTAGTTTTTGGGTGAATTCCTTTTTTCATATATAACTCCTTCCGCCTTAGAAACTTGCCGTTTCTAAAGTAAGTTGCTTAAGTATATTATCACTACTTTGAATTATATTCAAATATTTTTAGTAAAAAAGCACTTTTTCTCTAACATGAAATTTACAATAAAGCAAAATTACACCTAAATTTAGTAAAAAAGCACAATTTTTTGCGCTTTTTTTATATTGTTTTGCTACTTAAAAGCAATACTAATAATATCAGTAGAAATTTACATTTAAAATTTAAAATGTGTGTTATTATCGTGAATTAAAATTTAAATAGATTATCATCTTTTCGATGATCAAAAGTTTCAAAGAAAGCATCATTTGTCATTAACATCATAATGCCACCAGGTAATGATGCAAAAATTAATGTTAATACTCCCCATTTGATTACTTCACTTTTGTTTTTTGCTTTACAAAGACACTTTAGTCCTGCCATTCCCATTGGGATTGTTAAAGCATAGAGTAATAAATGAATAGATGAAAACCAGCGAAGTCCAGTCGCAAAGCCTTGTAACACTGCAATGACTGGTGTAAGGATTACACCTAGTTGAATCCAAAGCTTAATAGTTTTAAACGCTGACTTTGGTTCTTCGGTACTTGCTGCTTTTTCTTCAACTACTTCAGCTTCAACTTTTTATTTCTTTTCTTCTTCTGGAGTTACTTTTTTTCTTTTTCTTCCATTATATTTTTCCTCCTTAAATAGCAAAAACATACCATAAATAGTATAAGTTTTTACCATCATTATTACTATAGCATTATTATCGATTAATTTAATTTGTTTTTTTATGTCTTTTTGCTCGTCTTATTCTTCGCTTTTCTCTACGAACTTTTTCTTTTTGATAAAACTCTTCTATGCTTTCAATGTCTTTTGCTACATTATGTTCGATTGGTTTCCACTCGGCTTTAGTAAATAAGGCAACAATTGTTAGAGGTAAAGAGAATACTTCAAAAAACGGAAATGTAAAAAAGTGAATAATTTTCTTACTTATTTTAGCTGGGATTCTTTTCCACTCTAATATCAAAACTGGTAAGAGTAGTAAAAGAGTACTTAAATACCACATGGCTATACTTTTACCTGCTGCAATTAAACCATCTAGAAATGCTTCTAAACTTGGTAATCCGCCTTGATATTGAAGGACTGCAACTGTAATTGAATAAGCAACAGTTACAATAAAAACAACAAGATTAATAGGGAAAATGTAGGTAAATATATCATAAAGCGAGTATCGATATTGACACTTGCTTTGTTTGTTTGACTTATTTTCAGTTGTTTTTTTTCTAAAAAATCCTTTAAATAATTTCCATGATCTTCTTTTAAAAACGAGTAAAAATCCTTTGGCCCATCTTAGTCTTTGTCTAAGCATAACTTTATATGTCGTTGGTTGTTCGTCATAAAACTCAGCTTCTCCGACAAATGTAGCGTTATAACCTCTAAGAAGACTATCAACACTAAATTCAATATCTTCAGTAATTAAAAGCCACTCCCAACCTTTTTCTTTAATAATTTCACTTGCAAACATTATGCCCGTTCCTGTTAATGTTGTTCCGCTTCCAATCAAAGTGCGAGGATTGTGCAAAGTTCGTATTTTTTTATATTGATGATATGTATAACCCATCGATATAAAATTTGTTGCATTCTTTATATTTATAAAACCTGCTAGTATTTTTTCCCCTGTCATAAAAGCATCATGCATTCTACTTATAAAGTCTTTAGCAAGAAGGTTATCAGCATCAAAAATAAAGAATGCATCAAATGTTTTTAAACCATAATCACGTTCAATACAATCAGTTAAATACTTTAATGCATAACCTTTGCTTATTTTAGTTTTGTCGCTTCGTTCATAAACAATAGCGCCTACTTTTTTTGCAACTTTTTTTGTATTATCGAAGCAATTATCTGCAACAACAAAGATAGTAATATTTTCAAGAGGATAATCTTGTTTATTTATTGAATCTATTAAATGCGGTAATACTTTTTCTTCATTGCGCGCAGCAATAAGGATTGCATATTTATTATTTTTTAAGTCGGATATTGGAAACTTTTTATATGGTTTTAGGCCAATTAACATTAAAATTGTGCGATGAAATACAAAGAAAGCATTAAAACCAATTGTAAAGAAAAAATGAACAAGGAAGATAATATCTATTGTGGATAAGTTTGTCAAATCTAAATTAAATATTGTGTTCATTCTTTAATATCCTTTAAAAAATCCGGAAGATAGATAACTTCATCACTAATATTTTTATTGAAAATGATTGGATTCATTCCAAATTTTAAATTTTGATTGTGCTTTGTATTGACTTCAACATATTGAAGATATACTAATTCATTTTTTGTTATTTTTTTTGGTAGTTCAAAATATCGTGGTTCAGCATCTTTTTCGCTTAAAACTGCTTGAAGATGTGATTCTTTTAATGTTTTAGCTTTCTTTTTTTGAAAATCATATAAGTTAGCGAGTACATCTAAATAAAATTTTTCATTACACATTAAAGTTTTCTTAGGGGTAAATAAAACAAAACTAGGACGAAACTCATGATTATAGTATTTACTAATTGATAAGGAAAATGTGTAGCAAAACCCTACATTTCCTGACTTAATTAACTTTTTTCTTCTATGATATCTCATAGTTAAAAAACCTTTAAGACGATCCTTAAAACTTTCACGATTTAAAATAAATTGATATTCACTTTTACTAAATGATACTCTTCTTTTTATAAATTTTTCATTTAATAAATCAAGTTGTTCAAGATAATTTACTTTCTTTTGTTTTTTCGTTCTTGTCTGTTTCATTTGTTATCATTATACAATCTAAGTGTATTTTTTACTATGTAAACCGAGTTGTTATGATATAATTTTAGAAGTAAAAAGGAGGAATAAAATATGATTTCTAAAAAAGTTGCTCTCGAAGTATTAAACATTGCGTTAGAAACTGGTGGAGATTTTGCTGAAATTTTTCTTGAAGAAACGCTGTCTTCTGCTGTTATTGTTGAATCAGGTAAAACTCAACCAGTTGCAAGCAATTTAAACTTTGGTGCGGGAATTAG
>JAAYSA010000046.1 GCA_012518455.1 Erysipelotrichaceae bacterium
TCGTTTTGCATAATCCCAAGGAAGTTAACAAGTTGATTAGCAAGTGTATGAAGGTGTTTAGCAGGTTTAGAAGTAATTTTTCCTTCTACACCTCCTACACCTTCGCGAATTACTTTCTCTAAGTCCCAGCCAGCACAGTAGGCACTTAGCATACTTAAGTCATGAATATGAATTGCAGCACTCCGATGAGCTTCAGCAATTTCTTGATCATAGACTTCGCTAAGCCAGTAGTTAGCAGTAATTGCCCCGCTATTTGAAAGAATTAAACCACCTAAAGAATAGTTAACGGTACTATTTTCTTTAACTCGCCAGTCAGCGATATGAAGATAGTCTTCAACAATCTTTTTATAGTTAAAAAGAGTTGATTTAGCGTTACGCATCCTTTCGCGGTCTTTACGGTAGAGAATATATCGCTTTGCAACTGTTGGTTCTACTTTCATTAAGTATTGTTCAACTTCGTCTTGGACAACTTCGATATCAATAATTTCTTCGCCGCGTTCTTCTAATTTTTTAGTGATCTCTGCGGCATAGATTAGTGATTCGCTGTCGCGTGTGCCTTGGAAAGCTAGACTAATTGCAGTTGCAATTTTAGTTGGATTAAATTTTTGTAATCTTCCATCACGTTTTCTAATTTGTTTAATCATAATTTCCTCCTTCTTCGATTTTAGGGATAGAAAAAAGTTACCTTTCTTCGCTACTCCTCTTCAAGCCGACAAAAATTATCTTTTCGGGCTGTGTGTTAGTATTAAAACATAAAATATTTTTCGCTTCAAGAGACACGCAAAAAGAAAAAATTTACATTTTTTTATTAGTAGTTTTTTAGGCGTTCATCTGCTTCTCTCGTCCGAAAAATAACTACTAAAAAAAGGCCAAATAGCCCTTTTAGGTGATTTTTATTTAATCAAAAGACGTCGTTTTTGTCGCTTTTTTAACGCTGTATAAGATGTAAGCGTTTAATTGACAACTTCTGTCAATATATGTCTAGCCGCTACTATTCCAGAATAGATAGCAAACATTAAATTGTAGCCACCGCAGAGTCCATCGATGTCTAGTACTTCTCCTACGACAAATAGATGACTATCTTTTGTGCTAGAGAGAGTATCTAGATCAATTAATTCAAGTTTAACGCCCCCGTTAGTAACATGGTTAAATAGTGCTCCATTTTTAATAATAGGAGTAAAGGAAAGATTAGTTAATGTATTGCTTAAACTTATCTTATCCTTTTTCATTCTGCCTTCAAGATAGTGAGCAATTCGCTCACTAAATAAACTTCTAATTGGATTATCTAGTTTAAGCACTTCTTTTATCTCTTTTTCACTCATACTAGAAAGAAAGTTAATTCTAATATCATGTTTTGCTTTACTATCTATTTTATAAGCCCAAACTAGATGACTAGAAATAATAAAAGTAATAACGCCGCTTAAGGCGTTTTTTCTAAAATGAACTTCACCTATTTCAGTTGCAAGTAATCTTCCATCTTTATATAAAGACATTGAAATATCACGCCGTTCATTTTCAATGCTAAAAAGATTTTCTTTTACTTTTATTGCTCCTAGTACTGGAACTAGCGAGGTAGTTTCTAACGCTAAACTTGAAAGTAACGTGCTGTTATTATTATCAAGGGGAACGCTAGAAATAGAGGCACTACTTCCTACAGAAAGAATTAAATAATCAAAATATTCATTATTTACTAAGAATCCTGTGCCTTTTTTACTTACACTATCTACATTTGTGTTTAATCTAATATCAACACCTAAATCTTCTAACTTACTTATTAAAATACTTGCTGAAGCTTTAGCGTTTTTACTATATGGGTAAAGGCGACCTACTTCATCTAAAAATAGTGCTACCCCGTGACTTTTATAAAAATTAACGACTTCGCTATATAGATAAGGCAAATGTTTTTCAATCTTTTCGCCGTGATTATAGCAACTTGAAGAAACATTTGCATTAGCTAAATTTCCTTTACCGTTTCCGGTTGTAATAAATTTAGCTAAAAGGCGCTCGTTACGTTCAAAAATCGTAACGCTTGCGCCCCTATTAGCAAGCGTAAGAGCAGCGGCGACGCCGCTTGCTCCTCCGCCAATAATTGCTATTTTTTTAGTATCTTTAGGCACTTGCTTCGCGTCCTTTGCGGCGTTGGTGACGTTTGTTTTTCTTGTTTCGTAAAACGAAATAGATAACTAGACCAACCCCAATAACAGGAACAGTAACTAAAAGTACAATCATAACTGGACTCATTTTTGTACTTCTAATACGAGTCCACATTTCAACGACTTTTTGATTTTGATCGCCAAAGTCTTTCATTACGACACAGCGAATAATTTCTTCTTCGCTTGGGAATTGGGTTGTAAGTTGAGCACCTTCTGCATCGGTTTTAAAATAGGCTGCGGTTGGATCAGTTAATGTTTCACCAAAGAAATAACTTAAATCTCGAGTATATGAGCCGGTTTCACTGTATTCATCATGTTCTTCTATAAAAGCTAACATTTCATCACCTGCAATAAAGGGTGAATAGCCAATATAGTCAACGTTTTGAACAGCAATACTAGGTTCACTTAAAAAATTAACAAAAGCTTGTGCGAGTTCTTTATTGGCACCTTTTGGCATAACCCAGCCATCAAACCAGACGTTACTACCCTCTTTTGGTAGGGCGTAGCGTAGTTTTCCTTCTGGTGCATCGCCAATAGAGTAGACAGCGTCTCCACTCCAGGCGGTGTTAATTGCAATTTTTCCCGTAACGATATCAAATTTTCCAGAGTCAACTTCAAAACCAAAGATATTTTCTTTCATTGTGTTTAACTCTTTTTCAACTTTAGCAATTGTTTCGTCACTTGTATCGTTAATTAAAATTGTTAGCGCATCATTATAGGCTTCAGCAGTGATTGTGCCTTCTTCATACTGAGCCTTAAGCGAATTAACTTCTTCTTTATGAACGCGGAATAGTCCTACTAAATAGGTATCTCTCATTGAGTCTTTAATTGAGACTTTATGAGCGTATTTACTGTCCCAAATAACATCCCAAGTTTGGACGTCTTCTTTATTTGCTACATCAGTATTATAAACTAGGCCCATCGTCCCCCACATATAACCTGCACTATATTCGGTCCAGCCGTTATCATCAAAAATACCTCGTAGGTACGGGCTTACATATTCTTGATAAGCAGGAAGCGCGGTATAAACACCGTCAGTAACATCAAATTTTTCTAAGCGATCTTCACGAATTAAACGTTGAATCATATAATCGCTTGGGCAAAGAAGATCGTATTGCATTTCGCTTAGTTTCATTTTGCTATACATATCTTCGTTCGTTGTAAAGAGTTCATAAATTACATTTACATCTTTACCAGTTTTAGCTTTGTAATCAGCTTTAAATTGATCAACAATACTTGGATCATCGCCTTCTTCTTCTGGTTCATAAATATAATCATGCCAGTTAAGAATTCGAAGGGTTAAGTTTTCACTAGCTTTACTAGTAATGGTTGGACCCTTTACTAAAAGAAGTAAAAGGAAAAATGGTACTACCCTAAATAATTTAATTTTTTTCATTTTTTACCTCCCCGCATCAAAAGCCTTTTTGATTGTTTACGATGCGTTTTCTTTTCATTTTTATAACTCGCTAGTAAAATGATGGCTAAAGTAACTAAGAAAATTAGCGTCGTTAAAGCGCGTAGTTCAGCAGGAATACTTGATTTTACGATAACACCTTGGACATAAGTTGAAAGTGTATCAAACGATTGTACACGTAAGAAATTAGTAATAACGAAATCATCAAGGGAAAGCGTAAAAGCAAGCATAAACCCAGCGATAATGCCTGGCATAATCGCTGGAAGCACTATTTTTAGTAGAGCTTGAAGCGGTTTAGCCCCTAAATCAAGCGCTGCCTCATAATCGCTTGGATCCATTTGATAAAGTTTAGGTCGGACGCTTAAATATACAAAAGCAATAGATAAAACAATATGACCAATTAGAAGCGTCCCAAAACTTGGACTTTCAGCAGCTATACCTACTTTTGCAAGAAGTTGAACACCAAGCCGAAATAGAATCGCTAAAGAAATCGCGACAACGACTTCAGCATTAACAACAGGAATTTCATTAACTGTTTCAAATACTTTTCTTGTTCTTCTTTTACTATAGTAGACACCTACTGCACCTAGCGTTCCAAGTAATGTAGATATTAGCGAACTAGAAATAGCAATAATAAGTGTATTTTTTAGCGCGCGCATAATATCTTTATGTTTAAATAATTTTATATATAGTTCAAAACTAAAACCGTTCCACATCCCAATATTAGTTGATGTTGTAAAAGAGAAAATAATGATGACTAAAATTGGTGCATACATTAAAAGCAAAATAAAATAAATATAAGCTAAACTAAGGATTTTTTGACTTCTTTTCATTACTCA
>JAAYSA010000047.1 GCA_012518455.1 Erysipelotrichaceae bacterium
TAAGTACTCCACTTTGTTTAAACAATAAAGTTCCTAACTATATTATTTTTTGTTCGATGAAGTCGGCTGCTAATAGTTGGGGTAATGTGGAAAATCAAACAGCTGACTTAGTTTTTGATGGTGTTAAGCCTCTTTATGATATGGCGACATCAGCTTGGCAAAACTATACTCCACTTCCAACCGTATCTCCAATTGCCTTAACTGAAGGCATTACTAGTAGTAAACTTCGAATTTGGCTTGATCGAAATGGACATTATGATACAACTGGCTACACTCATACTCTAAAAGTTGGAGATAACTACTATAGCCCATCAGGTTACTATAAATCGTATCATTATCTCCCTGATCATGTATTCTTCCCCTATTTTGATATTGATATAAGCATTGTTAATAACGCCCAAGTTGGTATTGGTATTATCGATAGTAGTAACAAATTACACGTTGAAATCCCAGCTCAAACATTTACCGCGGGTGATAATAGTAAACTTTGGTATGTTACTTTTACAGCAGGCACATGGGCTTATTCAAAAACGACTGTAACTGGTAAAGTATTCAATACTTTCTTTGCTAAAGTTTTAGAAGGCTACATCACTTGCTTAAGTAGCATCCATAATGGCTATGGGGCTTACAATTTAGTTAATACTAACTTTGTTGAATTAGATATTAATAATAATTGGAATATGGAAGGTCTTTTAAGTGATGTAAATATTAATGATTATATGTATCAAATGGATTATTCAAGTGGATTTAGACCATTAGAAGTAAACGCATATGATAAATATTTAGCTCTTCAAGCCTATTATGATGCTGCTAATCCAGCACCTATAACATTAAACTTTGATAGTAATGCTCAAATTACAACTCTTATTATTATTGCTTTAGCAGGAATACTTACCTTAGCTGGCTATATATTATTACGTAAAAGATATAGGTTAATTAAGTAAAACAATTTAACTTAAAAAGGCGAACCAGTATGGTTCGCCTTTTTTGTTGTTTGTTAGTTTAAAACGATAAGAATCCAAGAGCAGCTGCACCAATTAGTCCAGCATCAAATTTAAATTTAGCTTCTTTAATTGTTAGCTTAGGATGAGCACTAACTAAGTCTGCAAAGAAGAGGTCTTTAGATTTCATAACGCCACCAGTAATTGCAATCACTTGCGGTTCATAAATATATTCGATATAGCTTAAGAAATCATTAATTAACTTAAGCCATTCTTTATAGACTACAAGTGCTTTTTTATCTTTATTTCTTACTAGATCAAAAAAGATTTTGCTACTTTTAACTTCTAAGTTATTTAATGCTGCTAAGGTAACAATACCGTTTCCACTTGCAATCTTTTCGACTTCATAAGAATTACCTTTATATTCAACAAGTGTATGACCAATTTCTTCAGAGACATTTTTAATCTTGCCCTTTTCAAAGAAACAGCCACCAAGTCCTGTAGATATTGTTATAAAATAACAATTATCTGCACCCTTACCTACTCCAACATGACCTTCTGCTACTGCAGCAATTTCAGCATCATTTTTTATAATTGTAGGTAAATTAAATTCTTTTTCTAAATAACTTTTAAGAGGAATATCAAAAATACCAATATTAGGTAAGTTATCAATGTGTCCATCAAGTCTTACCTTGCCAGGAACACCTGCTACAATACCTAACACTTCATCCCTATTAAATTCAATTTCTTTAATAATATCGCTTGCTTGTTTTAAGAAAAGTTCAACTGAGCCTTTTTTAGTTGGTTTAATAAGAACTTTAACAATTTCATATTCTCTATTAATTAAAGCGCAGCGATAATTAGTTCCGCCAATATCAAGAGCAATAACATATTTTTTAGACATCTTTAACCTCATTCATTAAAACAATCCGCATAAAGTTTGTACCGCCTGAACCAGTTGGAATCCCGCCAGTAATAATAATTGGATCACCTTTTTTAAGTCCAAATTCTCGAGACATAATAATACTAAAGGCTTCCATATCTTCAATAAACTGTGGAAGAACTCGAATTAAAACTGGATAGATAGCATAAGTTAAACCATTTGTAAAAGCTGTTTCACTTTTATTAGTAACCATAATAATTGGACATTTTGGGCGTGTTTTAGCAATTTTTTTCGCGCTGCTACCATTTTCACTAAAACAGAAAATAAGTTTTGCATCAATTAGATTTGCAGTATTAGCAACACTATTTGCAATCGCATCACTTCGTTTCTTTTCACTAGAAAGAAATGCTTCTTGGGCTAGTTTACTATAGTCAAGGTATTGTTCAATTGTTGCAGCAATTTTAGCTTGCATTGCAACAGATTCAACTGGATATTGACCGCTGGCAGTCTCACCAGAAAGCATTACAGCATCACTACTTTCTTCAATTGCCGTAGCAACATCACTTACTTCCGCACGAGTAGGGATAGGATTAGTTTGCATTGAATCAAGCATTTGTGTCGCAGTAATAACAGGTTTACCTACTTTTCGACATGCTTTTATTATTTGTCGTTGAAGGATAGGAACGAATTCAGCTGGAATTTCTACACCTAGATCGCCACGGGCAACCATAACACCATCAACAACAGTTAAAATCTCATTAATATTTTGAAAACCTTCTTCGTTTTCGATCTTAGCAATAACTGGAATATTGGCGTAGCCAATGGATTTTAAATACTCTTTAATTTGAAGAACGTTTTCTTTATTACGAATAAAGCTAGCTGCTATCATATCAATACCATTTTGACAGCTAAATAAAATATCTTTTTCATCAATTTCACTTAAAGCAGGTAGTTTTAAGCGTGCACTTGGAATGTTAATTCCTTTACGATTTGAAATGTAATGAGTATTAAAGGCTTTTGCAACAATTTGTTTAGTTTTATGATCTTTATCAATAACGGTTAATTGAAGTTTACCATCATCAATTTTAATTGTGTCATTTACTTTGATATCATCAAAAAGACCAGGATAGGTAACAGAAAAGAGTTTTTCATCTCCCATAACATCATCCATACCAATCCGAACGATACTATCTTTTTCAATTGTAACGCCACCATTTTTAAAATAGTGACAGCGAATTTCTGGTCCTTTAGTATCAAGCATTATTGATACAAGAATATTGTTTTCTTTTCTTAATCTTCTAGCTAGATTTATTTTAATTAGATGTTCATCATAAGTACCATGCGAGAAGTTAAGTCGCATGACATTCATCCCTTTTCTTGCCATTTCAAGAAGAGTTTCATAATTATCGCTACTAGGACCAATCGTAGCGATTATTTTTGTTTTTTTACTTAAGTTCATCATTTTATTTAAGGGTCGAAATGACTTTAATTAAGCCTTCGTTTGTCTTTCTTTTTTGTTCAAATGCTTCATTTATATCAGTATTTGTAATTTTATCGTTAACTATACCAACACAGCGATTTCTTTGGCCATCAACTAATAAGTTAATCGCATGAACGCCAAGTCTAGCAGCTAGAACTCTATCACTAGCAGAAGGAGATCCACCGCGTTGAATACGGCCTAATACTTCGATTCGAGTATCAAAACCAGTGTTGTCCTCAATTAAATCAGCAAGTTCTTGAAGATTAGGAATAAGTTTCTCACTCACGATAACTAAAGCGTGACGAGCACGATTTGAATGGATATGGCGAAGTTTTGCAATGATTTCTTCGTTCGTTGGACGATATTCAATTGATAAAATTAAGTCAACTCCGCAGGCTGTTCCGCTAAATAGGGCTAAGTCTCCGCAAGAGTTTCCCATTACTTCAATAATTGTGCAGCGTTGATGACTACTTGAAGTATCTCTAAGTTTGTCAACTGCATCAGTAATTGTATTTAGGGCAGTATCAAAACCAATTGTGTAATCTGTACCTACTACATCATTATCAATTGTTGCAGGAACGCCAATTACGTTAATACCCTTTTTAGCTAGGGCAATCGCACCGCGATAAGTTCCGTCCCCACCAATTACTACAAGAGCATCAATGCCATGACTTTTTAAATTAGCGACTGCGATATCTTGGACAGCTTCATCTTTAAATTCTTTTAATCTTGCACTACGAATAATCGTTCCGCCGCGCATTAATATTTCACTAACAAAGGTTCGATCAACAGGAATTATATTATCCTCAACCAAACCTTTATATCCTTCAAAAATGACATACATTTGTAAATTATTAGCAATACCGGCTCTAATAATGGCTCTAATCGTGGCATTCATGCCAGGAGCATCACCGCCGGAAGTTAATACAGCAACTCTTCTAACCATAATTTTCTCCTATCTCAATTATAAATCACTATAATTTTACCAATTTTACATATAAAATTGAAGCATATAACTAACACTTTGAATAATTTTGCTTTTTGGGGGAAAGAGGATGCCTTCATTGTGATATAATATAACCACATTAGAGGTCAAAGATGCAAAAATTAAATGGTAATGATATTTATGAAGCTAGAGTGGTGAGTTTAATTAATGATATTGATATAAAAACGCTCACCCTTTTATATCAACCTTTTCTTGGTCATCTTTCGGTGGCGCTTTTTTTAACACTAAAGGAAACATCGCCTTTAAATCAGGCAAAACCTCGAAAAGTTGAATTTTTAACTAAGCAATTAGATGCTTCTCTTCTTGATTTAGCGATTGCTTTTTCGCGTCTTGAAGCCGTAGGCTTAATTAAAACGAGGCAAATAAAAGAAAAAAGATATAATTACTATTTTTATGAATTATATGCTCCTTTTGAACCTAAGGTATTTTTTGAAGATGTTATCTTTTCAAAACTACTTGTCCAATATGTCGGAAGTGAAACTTATACGGAATTATCACGTGCTTTTATGTCTGATGCCTCATTTAGTGAAGGAGAAGATATAACTTCAACATTTACAGAAGTTTTTAATCCTACACTTGAATTAGGAGATTTAAACATCAAACATTTTTCTTCAGGAAGAAAGACTAAAGACATTGCAATATCTTTTAATACTGATCGTTTTCTTACGATTTTAAAAGATAAATACTTAATTAGTGAATCTGCTTTAGATGAAAAAGAGATTTCCCATATTGAAAGACTTGCAACTTTTTATCATTTTGATGAAGAGTTACTTGCAAGCCAAGTTAGTATTGCTTTTGAACCCTCGAAAAGAAAAGGGGAAAAAGTTGATTTGTCTAAATTAAGTTCTAATTTAAAAACACTTGTTGAGTATCCAAATGTTTCAAAAAAACATAGACAAAGTAAAAGTAGTCAACTTAAAGGCGATTCACTTAATACACAACTAATTAATCTAATGGAAACACTTAGTCCCCCACGCTTTTTAAGCGCTCAAATGAATAATCATGAAATTCCTCGTTCAGATGCAATTTTACTTGAAAATCTTGCTATTAAAACTGGCTTAACAAATGGAGCTATTAACGCCCTTGTCTTTTGGGTTTTAGTTAATAACAATCAACAATTAGCATCAAATTATGTTGAAAAAATTGCCGGTAGTATTAAACGTCTTGAACTTGAATCAGCGGCTGATGTTCTAGATTACTTAGAAGAAAGTAAAAAAGAAGCTAAAAAGAGTACAAAAATTAGCAAAAAGACTAACAAAGCCAAAGAAGAATTAGATGAAGTAAGTGATGAAGATATGGATGCATTAATTAAAAGAATGGAAAAGTTAAATAAATGAAGAATGTAAAAGATTTATCGCTAGAAGAAAAAGTTGATGTAAGTAATCAAAATGATGCTGATGCTCTAAAAGAGCAACTTTTAAGTGATCCTAAAATTCAAGCCGAATTAAAATTACGAAACATTGAGCCAATTTTAATGGAAAATAAATTAAGTTTTCTTATTGATTTTTCTGATTCGCTGGAAAAATGTAGCAAATGTAAAGATCCAGATAATTGTTTACTTATTAATCCTTATTCACCAACAAATTTGGTTTTAGAAAATAATCGTGTTGTTCGTCAAATGGGAACTTGTCCTTTTTATGAAAGAAAACTTCAACTTTCTACCCAATTCGTCTATAGCGATTTTCCTAAAGAATGGTTAGATGATCGCTTCGCTAATGTTAAAAAAACGAAACAACGTTTCCAATATTTAGAAGCACTACTTAACATGCAAACAGGTTCAAAAGATTGGATATATGTGTATGGCCAACCAAGAAGAGGTAAAACTTATCTTGCCGTAACTTTATTAAATGAACTTGTTTCAAAAGACAATAGTCTACGAGTCGGAGTTGTTAATTTTCCTAATTTTATTAACGAAAATATGGGTGACTATTTTAAAAATAAAATTGAGGTTGATAAAAAAGTTGAAGAGTTATCAAAACTTGATTATCTTGTTTTAACACATTTTGGTAATGAAACGGTAAATAGTTTAGTAATTGAAAATGTTTTACTACCTATTCTAACTTATCGAAATCAATTAAAATTACCAACTATTTTTATTAGTGAATTATCTTTAAGTAATATTAAAATCCTTTATCAAGGTCCAAAAACAGTTGTTCGCGGAACGCAAGTAATTAATCGTATACAAGAAAATATTATAGGTGAAATTGAATTAGGTGGAATTGCTTTTTAATTAAAAGATAGCGATTTTGCAAAATTAACACAAAAAAAGCCGTACTTTCACGGCTTTTATGATGATTGATAATTTAAATGATTAAAAATGATGAAGAATATTATCAATGGAATTATATAGATCATCAAGTGTGCGGTCGTTAAAAATAATGTAATCTAATTTAAAACGATTTTTAAAATATTCTTCATCGGGTCTAACGATCACAAAATCATCACCACGTATTTTTAAGTACTCACTTTGTTTTTCTTTACTCGTTTCAATACCAATAAAGAAGTTAAAAAGTTCGTTAATTCGATATGAGTAAGGAAGTGCAATTTCAACAAAAATCCTTTTATCATTTGAAGAAGCAAAAATCCTTTCTAATTCCTTTTTAACTAAAGGATGAACGATATCAGTTAATTTTGTTAAGTTACTAATATCATCTTGTAAGTATTTAATTAATTTATCGCGGTCAATAACTTCGTTTTCATTATGAAGATCTACATTAAGTGTTTTAGAAATTAAAGAGGCAATATTTTTATCATTATATAGATTTGCAACTATTTTATCTGCATCATATACTTGTTCGCCGTTTTTCTCTAGATGAGCAAGAACGCTTGATTTACCTGCACCGACCATACCAGTAATTGCAATCATTAGAGGCTTATCTTTAATTCTTTGACAGTTTGGACAATAAGTAGTTCCTCGTCCTGCAACAAAGATCTTTTTCATTTTGCTTTGACAGGCATAACATTCTTCGTTTTCTCGTCCATATGCAAGAAGTTCCACTTGGAATTCGCCAGTTTTTCCATCTAAAGTCTGATATGTCCTAATTGTTGTTCCACCTGCTACAATGGCCTTATTTAGTACATCAACGGAGTGTTTTAAAAGTGTAACAGTGTCATTTCTCGTTAATAAATTCGCTTGTGTTAGAGGGTGAATTTTTGATAAAAAGAGAACTTCATCAACATAAATGTTACCTAGACCTGCAAGAACGCTTTGATCAAGAAGAACATCTTTAATTGCTCTTTTTGTTGCACTTGTTTTTTGATATAAGTATTCTGGTGTAGCATCAAAGGGCTCTGGTCCTAATTTAGCTATTGAAGCTAGATTAGTTAGATCAGTAACACTAGTTAACTCCATTGTTCCAAATTTACGAACATCGGCATAACATAGGCGGTATCCCTTATCAAGATAGAAAACAACGCAGGAATGGGGTGGATTACGATCTTCTTTACTTAAATAGAAGTATTTACCTTCCATTCTTAAATGCGAAACTAAAACTAAATCATTTTTAAATGTGAATAAAATATATTTTCCAATGCGGCTAACGGCATTAAAAGTTTGTCCTTCTAATGAATTAATGAAAATAGAAGGTGATAATTTTACAATCCGCTTATCTAAAACTTTTACGCTTACAATCGTTCTATCTTTTATTTTCTGTTGTAATACTTTTCTAATTGTTTCAACTTCTGGTAACTCAGGCATAATTCCTCCTATGATGCATCATACCATGTCTTACCAAAACTGCCGTCGACACGTAATTTAACATCAAATTCCATAGCTTGTTCCATGATGGCTTTTAGTGGTTCTAATACTTTGCTTTTTTCATTTGTTGGGACACGGAAAATTAGTTCGTCATGAATTTGAAGAACTAATTTTGTTTCTAAATTGTTTTCTTCTAAATATTTATCAATTTTAATCATCGCAATTTTGATTAAATCTGCTGCAGTACCTTGAATTGGAGCATTGGTAGCAGCTCTTTTAGCAAATTCACGGCGATGGTAGTTTGTTTGTTCATTAATTTCTAATAAATATCGTCTTCGACCAGTTAGTGTTGTTACATAACTATTTGTTTCGATATCTTTAATAATACTTTGACGATAAGTTGCAATTTCAGGATATGTTTTATAGAAACGACGAATAATATCTTTTGCTTCAATTACTGGAATTTCTAATTGTTCGCTTAAACCAAAGTCGCTAATGCCATAAACAATACTAAAATTGACCGCTTTAGCTTTTCTTCTGGCATTATGTGGATCATTATCGTTTTTAAAAAGAGCAGAAGCGGTAAGATTATGGATATCAAGACCTTGATTAAAGGCGTTTACGAGTTTTGTACATTTACTTAAACTAGCAAGAATTCGTAGTTCAATTTGTGAGTAGTCAAGTGAAAGTATTTCAACATCTTCTTCAGGATAATAAAACGCTTTTCTTATTTGGCGACCTTCTTCATCACGAACACTAATGTTTTGTAGGTTTGGGTTAGAAGTCGAAAGACGTCCTGTTGTCGTTAGAGCTTGATGATAGATAGAATGAAATTTACCATCTTCATGAATATATTCAACAAGACCATCAACATAAGTTGAAATAAGTTTTGCATATTTTCGATAACTTAAGATTAGTCTTACGATTGGATGATAATCAATAAGATTAAGAAGAACATCTACTGCAGTAGAACGTTTTCTATTGCTTGGTAGTCCTAAATCATCAAAAAGAACTCCTGCAACTTGAGCAGGTGAATTAATGTTAAATTCTTTTCCTGCAAGTTTATGAATGCTTTCAGTTAATTGATTAAGGTTATTTCTAAAGTCTTCACCAATCGAAAGAAGTTTTTCCTTATCTATTGGGAAGCCATCAATTTCCATTTTTGCAAGAACACTAGTAAGAGGAATTTCGATTTCTTCATAAATTTTAACTGCATCTTTATCTTTTAGTGACTTCATAATTTCAGGTGCTTTAACCAACGAATAGTGTGCAATTTCAGCTTCAAATGTGAAATTTAGTGCTTCATCATCGAATAAACTAAGCTGTTTTTTCTCTGGGACATTGAGTGAAACATGAAAATAACTAAAAGCCGCCCTAATGTTATCAGGATTATTTGAATCTAGTAAATAACTTGCTAGTAATATATCAAAAACAAGACCTTCCAATTTTATATCATATCTAGCAAGACAAACTTTTTGTGTTTTATAGTCGTATGTATATTTCTCTACTTTGGGATCTTCAAGAAGTAAAAGAAGTTCGCGGTCATTTTTTAAATCGTTAAAGGTTAGAAAATAATTATTTTTACCCGTTGCAAGTACGATTCCAAGTGGAGTTTTATCATTTGCCATTTCACCATTAAATGCCAAAGCAAACCCGATTTTATTAGGTAAAGATAATCCCTTAATTGATTTAATTTCCTCATAAGCAATAATTTGTTCTTTTTCTTCTGGTAATTCAAATTTTGGAGTAAGTCGTGCCATAAATTGGCGAAGCTCATATCGGTTTGCAAAAGAACTAATTTTTGAAAAATGGTATCCTTTGTATAATGTATCTTCTAATTCAAAATCTAGCGGAACTTCTAAGTGAATTGTAGCTAAATCTCTACATTTTAGGCCTAAATCACCAAATTCCTCGATACTTTCTTTAACTTTGCCCTTTAATTTATCGGTGTTTGCAATGATGTTTTCTATTGTGCCAAACTCATTTAATAAATTTTTAGCACCCTTTTCACCAATGCCAGGAATGCCTGGAATATTGTCACTCGGATCGCCAGAAATACCTTTAAAATCAGGAATCATTTCAGCGGTGAGATCAAATTTTTCAACAATATTATCAACTGAAATTTCATCAATATCACTTAAACCTCGACGAATGAGTTGTACATTAATATGTTTATCAACTAATTGAAGATAATCACGATCAGAAGTATAAATATTTACCATATAGCCTTCTAAACCAGCCTTTTTTGCAACTGTGCCTGCTATGTCATCGGCTTCATAGCCATCTAATTCATATGTGTAAATATTTAATGATTCGAGTAATTCACGAGCGATGGGAAGTTGGACAATTAAATCTTCAGGTACTGGTTTTCTTTGAGCTTTATAATCCTCATATTTTTCATGACGAAATGTTTTCTTACCAGTATCAAAAACTACAAGAAGGTGTTGACCCTGTTTACTACTTTGTAATATTCTATTTATCATATTAGCAAACGCAAAAATAGCGTTTGTAGGTAATCCATCTTTTGTTGTCATTAATTTGTTTTTTGAGGTAGCGTAATAGGCTCTAAAAAGGAGCGAATTACCATCAATTATCGTTAACTTTTTCATCTAAATCATCCAATCTAATTACTTCATCGATTATAATTTGTTCTTTGTTATTACGTAAATCCATCTTACCTTTTACTTGAATAAGAGTGTTGTTTTGCAATAAATGTGCGTAATTTGCATATGTTTCAGGAAATAAAACGCAATCAATTTCGTTTTCATAATTTGATATAGTCATAAATGCCATATCTTCATTTTTCCTTGTTTTGATTTTTCTAATGCTTTTAATTATTCCATAGGTATCTACTTTTCCAAGTTTAATATCATTTAATGAAGTTGAGCCACGCTTTTTCATTTCATTATCGATATTAATTAATAAACTACCGCTGATTGTTACTCCTAGGCGTTTATACTCGTTTTCGATATTTTCAATAATGTTATCCTCAATTTCTTCAATTTCAATCCTATCTTTTAATAATTCACTACTTAAAAAACCAACATCAAGATAAATATCCATATGTTTCATATGCTCATTAAGAGTGTTTCTAGAAAGTCCAAAACAGTCGCATGCCCCAGCTTCAATTAGAGGGACATAATCTTCTCTTTTAAAGGGGAGACGTTTACTCATTCTATTAACGAACGTTCTAAAACTTTCAAAAAGTCCGTTTTCAGTTCGCTCTTCTATAATGCTTTGAGCAAAATTAAGACTAACATCTTTAATATTTTGTAAAGGAATTCTTAGTTTATCATCTTCTTTTTTAAAGAGAAGTTCAGAATGATTAACACTCGGTAGTTCTAATGTGATACCAACTTTTTTCATTTCACGAACATAGTCATAAAATTTATCTGTTGAGGAAGACATTCCTCTTAGTAATGATGCATAAAATTCGTGAGGATATGTAGCTTTTAGGTATGCCATTTGGCAGGCAATTACTGCATAACTAAGTGAGTGCGAACGGTTAAATCCGTAATCAGCAAATTTATATATTTGATTGAAAACACTATTTGAATCTTTACTTGAATAACCTTTTTTAAGTGCGCCACTTACAAATTGATCTTGAAGTTTTGAAAGAGCTTTTTCATCTTTTTTACTAATTGCTCGTCTAAATAAATCGGCTTCTTTTAGGTTCATACCTGCCATAACTTGGGCAATTTGCATAATTTGTTCTTGATAAACAATAATCCCGTATGTGCTTTCAAGAATTGGGATTAAATCCTTATGAAGATATCTAAATCGCTCTTGCTTGTTTTTTCGTTTAGCATAATTTGGTATAAACTCCATTGGACCAGGACGATGAAGTGCAAGAAGAGCTACAATATCTTCAAATTCACTTGGTTTAATTAGATTAATCGCATTATTCATACCAGCACTTTCTAATTGGAAAATACCGATGGTATGACCATCAGCAATTATTTTAAAAGCACTAGGATCATCATAAGGAATATCATTGTAAGTTAAACTAAGATTATAGTTTTTATTAACTAATGAAAGACAATATTCAATAGTTGTTAAGTTAGTTAGGCCAAGAAGATCCATTTTTAGGAAGCCTTGTTCTTCTAAGTAGCCCATTTCATATTGCGTAATATTGTGACCATTTACCTCATCAAGAGGAAGTACATCAATTAAAGGAGTATTATTTAAGATAACGCCTGCAGCATGAATGCCAGTTTGACGTGGTAGCCCTTCAATTTTTGATGCTTTGGTAATGATATCTAAATAATATTTATCGCTATTTACTAAATCTCTAAATGCTTTTACATATCTATAATTATCACGAAGGTTATAATCGGTTCGACCTAGGTGATTAACGATATAATTTATCATCTCAATTTCGATGTTATAAATGCGACCTATATCTCTAATTGATTGTCGTGCCGCGTTAGATTGAAAAGTAATAATATTAGCAACTCTCTCGTCCCCATATTTTCTTCGTATATAAGAGACAACATCATCACGACGCCAATCAGCAAAGTCAATATCAATATCAGGCATTGTTTCACGACTTTCATTTAAAAATCGTTCAAATAACAAATTATATTTAATTGGGTCAACTTTAGTAATTCCAAGAGAATAACTAACAAGACTACCAGGAGCACTGCCTCGACCAGGACCAACTAAAATATTGTTTGTCCGAGCAAAAGAAACATAGTCAGCAACAATTAGAAAATAATTATCAAAGCCCATTTTATTTATCGTTTGAAGTTCATGATTTAAACGAGCTAAATATTTTTCGTCTTTTTCTAAGTTAAGTTTTTTTAATCCTTCTAAACATAGATTCTTTAAATAAGAAGAACTAGTCTCATTGTTGGGATGAGGGAATTCAAGTAATGTTCCTCTTTTTTTCTCAAGAATAAACTCGCATTTACTACTTAATTCAAAAGTTAAATTAATTTCTTTTTCAGTGTAATAGAAATTTAAGTCATCGTTAGTTGGAAAGAAGTCTTTTCCAATAAAGGTTTGATCAGTTTCTAAGTGAGTTTGATTAGCTATTGAGTTTGCTAATTCTAAATTTAGAGCGTCCTTAGGTTTTATATATTTAATGTGAGGAAAGGCGACAAGTTTATAATTGAATTCATTAGCGAATTGTCGAATTAAGGTTGTTTCTGCAGAGTTTACATGTCTATCTAAACCTAAATAAAAATCATCAAATATAAGAGCAAAGCGCTTAATAATCTCAATTACTCTTTTTTTGTTTTCTTCTATGAAAACTAGTTTATCCTGAATAGTTGACATAACTAAAATTAATCCATCTTGATGCTCCTTTAAGCTCATATCATCAAGAATTTCTTTTGTCAAAAGGTTAGATATTTTTATTAAATTTTGATAGCCAATTTCATCTTTAATATATAAGGATAGTAAGAATCCATCATAAACAACATCTAGTCCAAACACAGGTTTAATTTTATTTTTCTTACATTCTTTACTAAAAGAAGGCATACCGTAAAAGTGGTTAATGTCAGAAATACCTGCAAATTGCAGCTTATTTGCTTTTAAAACCTTTAAATAATCCTCAAGTGTTAAACCTGATTTTAAAAGCGAATAACTCGTGTAAACATGAAGTGGTACAAATGTTTTACTCATATTAATATCAATTAATATTTTACCATACGAGACCTTAATCGTATAGTAAAAAGACCCAAAGTTTTATTACTTTAGGTCTAGTTGATTCAAGCATTTTATTTTTCATTCTTTATATTCTTTTGCTAAATATTCATCGATTTCATTAATGAATGTTTCAATATCTTTTTTGTCAAAAAGGGAGGCGCCGCTAGCTTGAGCATGACCACCGCCATTCCATTTAGCCGCGATATGGTTAATTGGTTTTTCAGCGCTTCGCATAGAAACGCGCCACCTTTTCTCATTTATATCTTCGGTAATTGCCGCCCAAATATGAATGCCATCAATACCAGAAAAAATATTAACATTTTCTTTACCGCGTTCAGCAGGAATATTTAATTTTGTTTGTGCGTTATCATCAATAATGTAATAGGCAAAACCGTGTTCAGTAACTTTAAAGTTAGATAAAATGTAGGCAAGTACTCGTAAATCTTCTTTTTCATAACTATACATTTTGACATAAACATCTTTTGTCATATCAAATCCTGTATCAAGAAGAAGTTCCGCGACTGCAAAAGTACTTGGAGTAGTAGCAGCATATTTAAAGCGACCTGTATCGCCGACAATCGCACTAAATAAGTTTTTTCCGCACTCTTTACTAATAATCTTTTTTGGTTGAGCAAGAATAAATGTAGCAATCATTTCTCCAACGCTACTTGCACTATCGTCTACAAAATTAATCGCGCCATAGGGTTCCACATTTGGATGATGATCAATTTTGATAATTTTTGAAGCTAAACTTACACGACTTTCACTAACACGATCAAGATTAGCGCAGTCAACTACAATAGCAAGAGCACCATTAAACCAAGAATTTTTGACACTGTCTAAATGAGGATAGAGTTTAGGTGTATAAATAACACTATCTTCGCCAAGAACTTTAACATTTTTATTTGGAAAATTATCTTTTATCCAGTAATAGAGACCAAACTGCGAACCTAAAGCATCAAAATCTGGTGATTTATGCGATAAAATCGCTATTTTATCAAAGGCCTTAATAGCCTTTAAAATAGCATCAAAATCCTTTTTGTAACGCTTAATATTAGCTTTTATATGTTTACTTATTCGCATGAATTTAACCTAATCTATTTTAGATTTAAGAGTCTAACAGTATCACGAAGAATCATTAATTCTTCATCAGTTGGAATAACTGAAACTCTAATTTTACTTTTTGGTGTAGATAAAACTGCTAATTTACCGCGCACTTTACTATTAAGTTCTTCATCAATTTCAACACCTAATGCTTCTTTAATTTGATCGACTATTAACTTACGGTAAATTGGAGCATTCTCACCAATTCCCGCGGAGAAAACAATCATATCTGCCCCGCCTAGTCTAACAAAGTATTGACCAATAAAATCAGCAACTCTACGGGCAAACATTTTCTGAGCTAAAATCGCACGTTTATTACCCTTCAGAGCAGCATCTTCAATATCACGAGTATCATTTGATACTCCTGAAATTCCTAATAAACCACTTTTTTTATTAAAAATTTGATACATTTCTTTAACATCTTTTCCCTCTTCTTGGCAGGCAAAAAACATCACACTTGGATCAATATCACCTGTACGTGTGCCCATCATTACTCCGCCTAGGGGAGTTAAACCCATTGAAGTAGCAACGCAGACTCCATCATTAACTGCACATAAAGAAGAACCGCTTCCAATATGACAAGTAATAACACGAGGATGCTTAACTTCACTCATTAATTTTGCTGCTTCTTCAGCAAGATATTTATGAGAAGTACCATGCGCCCCATAACGACGAATATCATGTTTTTGATAATATTCGTATGGAATAGGATATAGAAAATCTTGCTCTTCCATAGTTTGATGGAAAGCAGTATCAAAAACAGCGACATTTCCTAACTTAGGAAGGGCTTTTTTAAATGCTCTAAAACCAACAAGATGTGCTGCGTTATGAAGAGGTGCTAAAGGGATAAGTGCTTCAATTTTATCTTCAGTATCTTTATTTAAAACTGCGCTATCTTGGAAGTATTTTCCGCCTTGAACAATTCGATGACCAACACCTTGAATTTCTTCAATTGATTCAACAATTTTAAATTCAACTAGTTTTTCTAAGATTAAATCAACACCAATTTCATGATTTTTAACGGGAAGAATAGCTTTTCTTTCTTCTCCGTTAAAGTTCATTTTAAAAATAGCATCATTATGACCAATACGATCAACAATACCACTTAAAATAACTCGTTCATTTTTTATTTCATAAAGTTTAAATTTAATTGATGAACTACCAGCATTTACAGCCATTACTAATTTTCTCATAAGTCACCATCCTTTAGTACTTAAAAGATTATACCATATAGAGCATTTAGGTTGTAATAAAAAAACCTTAGAAAAGTCAATCAAAAAAGCATAACTCTTTTTCAATTTTCTATAAAAATTACCATGAGTCGAAAGCAACTCTTAAATAAAGAAAAAAATATAAAAATTATTACTTAAATATATTTATTAAATCATACAATCTGACATTTTTGTCTTTTAAGGGAGGTTTTGGCTTTTTTCATTGCTTTTAGACCCCTATTATTTAATAATAGTAGAGAATGATTGGAGGGAAAAATATGAGTTTTTTAGACTATTATCTGATGGGACAATCGCTTGATGCATTCAATCATTTAGGCGCTCACTTTGTAACCATCAAAGAAGAAGTTATCGAAAAAAGACCTGCTAGAAGTAAAGACGGACGAGGAAGACCTCGCAATGTCAAAGTAGTTAAAGAAGTACCTGCTGTTAGATTCCGGCTATATGCTCCTCATGCTAGTGATGTTAGTGTCATTGGAGAGTGGAACAATTGGAAACCTGGTGCTCATAATATGAAATTAGTTGATTATCGTGGCTTATGGGAAATTACCATTCCACATTTAGAACAATATGAGTCATATAAATATCATTTTAAAAACGCTCGAGGCGAATATGTTGATAAAGCTGATCCTTATGCTTTCTTTAGCGAACTTCGCCCAGGTAGCTGTTCACGTCTTTTCGATATTCGTAATTTCATCTGGCATGATGATAAATACTTAAAAAATAGAACAAGAGGATATGATGAACCAGTTTCAATTTATGAAATTCATTTAGGCAGTTGGAAAGGCAAAGTCGACGGCCGCAATATTTCGTATGAAGAAGTCGCTGATTATCTTATCCCATATGTAAAAGAACATGGGTTTACCCATGTTGAAATAATGCCAATTACCCAGTACCCCTTTGATGGTAGCTGGGGCTATCAAGCCACAGGCTTCTATAGCGTCGATAGCCGCTATGGGAATCCGTTCCAATTAATGAGTTTTGTTGATCGGATGCACCAAGCAGGTATTGGCGTTATTTTAGATTTTGTTGTCGTTCATTTTGCAAATGACCCATATGGTTTAATTGATTTTGACGGCACACATATGTATGAATATAGTGATCCTGCTAATACTCTTAGCCAATGGGGTAGTCCTCAATTTGACTTAGGTAAAGATCCAGTCCGTAGCTTTTTAATGAGTGCTGTTAACTATTTTCTTACTTATTTCCATTTTGATGGTATCCGTATTGATGCTGTAAGTAATATTCTATTTTGGGACGGCAACCGTGAACGCGGTGAAAATACCGGCGGTATTGAGTTCTTAAAGCGACTTAACGGTAAGATTCGTTATGAACATCCTAATGTTATGATGATTGCTGAAGATAGTAGTGACTTTAGCGGAGTCACCCGGCCTTTAGAATACGGCGGCATCGGTTTTGATTATAAATGGGATCTAGGCTGGATGAATGATACCCTAAAATACTACAGTAAAGACCCAATATATAAAAAATATGAGCATAACAAACTAACTTTCTCTATGCACTATTTTTATAGTGATAACTTTATGCTCCCACTTTCTCATGATGAAGTAGTTCATGGTAAAGGCACAATTATAAACAAAATGTGGGGTAACTACGATCAAATGTTTGCCCTCGTGCGCAATTTATTTACCTACCAATTTGCTCACCCTGGCAAAAAACTAAACTTTATGGGAAATGAAATTGCTAGCTTTGATGAATGGGATGAATCAAAGTCACTACCTTGGATTTTAAAATCATATCCAAAACATGATTCAATTAGTCGTCTTGTTCGTGACTTAAATCTAATTTATCAAGCCGAAAAAGCAATGCACGTTGAAGAACATAACCCTGAACGCTTTAATTGGCTTATGGTTGATAATGCTAATCAAAGTGTCTTTGTTTTTGAACGCCGCTATGAAGACTCTCATCTTGTTTTTGTTTTCAACATGACACCAAATTATTATGAAGAATACGATATTGGTCTATCTACTCCAGGCCTATACGAAGAAATCTTTAATAGCGATAAAGATGTCTACGGCGGTTGGAACCAATATAACGGACTTCCATTGGAACACAATAACTATATGGGTCCTGAACATCGTCCATATAGTCTAACAATTAAATTAGCTAGCTTCGGTGCAATGATTTTTAAAAGGGTCATAAAAAAAGAACCCGTAGTAGAAGAAGCTACTAAAAACAAGAAAAAAACAAAAAAATAAATTGAGGTACAAAGTATGTTTAGTAGTAAAGAAAGATTCGTAAGTGAATTTAATAAGCGTTTAGTTGAAAAATATGGTCGCTCAGTCGATGATGCCCATATTACAGAACGCTACGACGTCCTTGGACGAATGGTTCGCGATTACGCCAATATTAACTGGCGAACAACTCGCGAAAAAACACTAAAAAATAAACAAAAACAATTAATATATTTCTCAATGGAATTTTTAATTGGTCGTCTTTTAATAAATAATCTTCAAAATCTAGGTATATATGAAGTTGTAAAAGAAGGATTAGCTAGTATTGGTATGGACCTTCATGACCTAGAAGAACAAGAAATTGATGCGGGTCTAGGTAACGGCGGTCTTGGCCGTCTTGCCGCCTGTTTTCTTGATTCCATCGCTTCCTTAGGTTATCCAGGAAGCGGAAACTGTATTCGTTATGAATACGGTTTCTTCCGTCAAAAAATCGTTAATGGTAAACAAATCGAAGTACCAGATCAATGGCTCGTTAACGGTAACGTTTGGGAAGTAAGAAAACCAAAACACGCCGTAGAAGTTAAGTTTTATGGTTCAGCTGAAACATATGGTAAGCCAGATGGTACATTTGGAGTTCGTACTGTTAATCCAGTCTGCGTTAAAGCAGTTCCTTATGATATGAGTGTTATTGGTTACCGTAATAAAGTAACAAATACGCTTCGACTTTGGAGTGCTGAACCTAGTGAAAGTAATCTTCCAACTGATCAACCATTTGAAGAATACTTAGCGACAATTAGAGAACTATGTCACGGTCTATATCCAGATGATAGCACCGAAAAAGGCAAGATTTTACGGCTCCGCCAACAATATTTCCTTGTTAGTGCTGGACTTTTAAGTGCAACGCGAGGACACTATCGTCGCTATAAGACACTGTTAAATTTCCATGAACACTATGTCTTCCAACTTAACGATACCCATCCAATTTTAGCAATTCCTGAATTAATGCGGATTATGATGGATGAATATGGCTTTGGTTGGGATGAAAGCTATGAAGTCGTTAGTAAAACGTTTGCCTATACTAATCACACCATCATGGCAGAAGCACTTGAAAAATGGCCAGTAACTTATGTTCAACGCCTAATTCCGCGCTGCTATATGATTATTGAAGAAATTCATCGTCGCAGCCAAAATTACTTTATTGAAAAAGGCTTTTCTCATCACGATAGAAGACAAATGGCGATTATTAAAGACGGCATGATTCATATGACAAACTTAGCGATTTATACTTGTTTTTCAATTAACGGAGTCGCTGCCCTTCATACAGAAATCTTAAAGAAAGATACCTTTAATGAGTTTTATCGTCTCTTCCCTACAAAGTTTAATAATAAAACAAACGGCGTTACTCACCGTAGATGGTTCTTATATGCTAATCCAGAACTTTCAAGTTATGTAACAAGTAGAATTGGTAAAAGCTGGATTACTAAACCTGAAGATTTAAATAAACTAATGAAGTTTGTTGATAATAAAGCAACTCAAAAACGCTTCTTAGAAATAAAAAGAGTAAAGAAACAACAACTCGTTGATTATATTAAAGAACATAACAACATTGATATTGATATTGATTCAATTTTTGATATTCAAATTAAGCGTCTTCACGCCTATAAACGACAATTAATGAATATCTTTAGAATTATGCATCTATATTTTGAGATGAAAAATGATCCCTCATTTAGAATTCATCCAATTACCTTTATTTTTGGTGCTAAAGCTGCCCCAAGCTACTACTTTGCCAAAAAAGTTATTGAACTAATTTTAGGCGTAGCAGATGTAATTAATAACGACGAAGAAACATCTAAATTTATGAAAGTTGTCTTTATTGAAAATTATGGCGTAAGTAGTGCAGAAATCCTTATTCCTGCAGCAGATATTAGCGAACAAATAAGTACCGCTGGAAAAGAAGCAAGCGGAACCGGAAATATGAAGTTTATGATGAACGGTGCGCTAACCTTAGGAACTCTAGATGGTGCAAACGTTGAAATTAACGAAAAAGTTGGTGATGAACATAGCTTTATCTTTGGTTTAACCGAACCAGAAGTTATTGAACTTCGCTGCAAAGGCTATAACGTTTGGGATATGTATCACAATGATTATAAAGTTCGTCGTCTTGTTGATAGTCTAATTGATGGGACTTGGTCAGGTGGCGATAAAGATCGCTTCCGTGTCATCTTTGATGAATTAATGCATCGTAACGATGAATACCTTATCTTTACAGACTTAGACGCCTATTTAATCCGTACTGATGATATCGTTACTTACTATCGAGATAAAGAAGCTTGGGCACGAAGCTGTCTAATTAATATTGCTCAAAGCGGCTTTTTCTCAACAGACCGAACAATTCAACAATATGTTGATGATATTTGGCATCTTAAGAAGCTAAAATAGTTATGAAAATAGACTTAAAAGAACTTCAAAAAGTTCAACTAGAACTTGATATAAATATTAATGAGCGACACGCTACCTCATATGAGACAACAAAAGATGAGCGCCTATTAGCGCTTCTAGTTGAGGTTGCTGAACTTGCTAATGCAACACGTACTTTTAAGTATTGGTCGCTTAAAGGTAGTGAAGATCGCTCTACACTTCTAGAAGAATATGCTGATGGCCTTCACTTTCTTTTATCGCTTTCTCTTGCCTATAAATTAGAACTTCCCATTTTTGAAGTTAACATTAGCGATAAAGAAAAAACGCTGACAGAAGCGTTTTTAGATACTTTTAAAGCAATTGATACATTTAATAAGCGTCGCTGCAGGGGAAGTTTAAAGCGAGCCTTTGAAGAATTTCTTCGTTTAGGCCTATATCTTTCCTTTTCTAGCAAAGATATAATTGATGCATATTATGATAAAATAAAAATTAACTATAAAAGACAAGAAGAAAACTACTAGAAAGGAGCTACATATTATGAAAGAAAATTTAGCTCATCTTGACTTACTTAAAAGATTAAGTGAAACCTCTGGCATCAGCGGTAATGAAAAGCGAATTAGCAAAATCATTAGCGATGAACTTGCTCCAGTTGTTGATGAAATAACCTATGATAATTTAGGTTCTATTATTGCTCAACTTAAAGGCAAAGAAGGTGCTCCAAAAGTTTTATTAACCGCTCATATGGATGAAATTGGCTTTTTAGTTCAAAAAATTGAAGATAATGGCTTCCTCCGTCTTCATAATGTTGGAGGCTGGTGGGGACATGTAATTCCTGCTCATGAATTTAGCGTTACAACTAGAGAAGGTAAAGACTATATTGGTGTTACGGGTGCTCAACCTCCTCACGGCATGAGTGCAGAGTTAAGAAATAAAGTCATGGAACTAAAAGATATGTACCTTGATATTGGTGCATCTTCCAAAGAAGAAGTTGAAAAAATGGGTATTCGCATTGGTGATGCTGTTACCCCACTTCAAAAGTTCCGTGTTCTAAATAACTCTAAAAACTTGCTTGGTAAAGCTTGGGATGACCGCATTGCAGTAGCAGTTGGTATTGAAGTTATGAAACGCCTTAAAAAAGAGGGTCACCGTGCTAATGTAGCCTTTGCAGGTACTGTTCAAGAAGAAGTTGGCCTACGAGGTGCAAAAACTGCTACATACCACGTTAAACCTGATATTGGCTTTGCCCTTGATGTTACAATGAGTTATGACCTACCTAGTTCACCAAATATGCCAACTAAACTAGGTGAAGGCGTTGCTTTAAGCGTTATGGATGGAAGCGTTATTGCTCATCGCGGTCTATTTGACTTTGTTGAAGCAATTGCAAAAAAACATAATATTAAGTATACCTATGATCTATTAACCGCGGGCGGAACTGATTCAGGTGAAATCCATAAATCATTTGACGGCGTCGTTAATATGACACTTAGTTTACCGTGCCGCTATTTCCATAGTCATGTAAGTATTGTTAATCATGATGATTTTATGGCTGCAATTGATCTATTAGTTGAAGTAATTAAAGCTCTAGATGAAAAAGCACTAGAAAAATTAATTGCTAGTAAATTCGAATAATAAACTTATTAACATGTTAATAAAAGGTGGATGAGTGACATCCACCTTTTTACAATAATTTTACTATTTCGTTTTCACTATAGATTGTTAGACCCTCTTTTTTTAAGAGGCGAACTGTAACTCCGTCCCCCTTAATTAGGGTACGAGTAAAAGTACCATCATAAATTTCACCACTTCCACAGGAAGGACTTTTACCTTTTAAAAGTGCTTTCTTAATACCATACTTTTTAACGATTGCAAGTGCTTTTCTTGCTCCATCTTCATATTCAAGAGTACGGTCAACGCCACTTCTTGAAATGATGCGATCATCTTTTTCTTCGCACGGTTCACGTGGAGTAGTTAGACCACCTTGTACCTCGGGACAAATGGGGTAGAGTTCATATTTAGCTCGAAGAAGAAAAAGAACATCGAGCTCATTACTATTCCCGTCATAGCGGCATCTTGTGCCTAAAAAACATGCTGATATTAGAAGTGGTTCTTTTTTATTCATAATCTAATTAAACTAAAGTTAAGTTTAATTTGCAATAAGTTAATTTAGGTTCGTTAATTATTAACCTATAAGGTATAATTAAACTATGATTTTAAAAGCACCTTTAATATATGAAGTAGAAGTTGAAGGTAGAATAGAAAGACTTCTAGTTACCAAAAAGCGGATTAAGCAACTTTATTTTCGCTATGACGCAAAAAGTAGGATGTTTAAAGTAAGTGCACCAATACTAACAAGTAAAGATTTTATTATTAAGACTTTTTTAGGTAAGTATCAGCAAATTAGAAAACTAAAAAAAGAGATTTTATATGAAAAAGATGGCTATACTTATTATCGAGGTAACTTAGTCTCATTTAAGAAACTAAATGATATGTTAAATCCTAAAAAAGAAATAACTAACCTAACTAGTTTATATAGTAACGAGAAAAAATCATTTAAAGAATATATAGAAGGACGTGTTAGATATTTTGAACACTTGATGAATATAAAAGTTCCATACAATGTTAATGTTCGATTATACAAATCAATTTGGGGTTCTCATCGCCTAAATACAAAAACTATTTCATTTAACATTAGACTTATTCACTATAGTGACGAAGTAATAGATTCAATTGTAATTCATGAATTAGCACATCACTTTGAAGCTAATCATCAAAAGAAGTTTTATGATATTGTTAAAAAGTATTGTCCTAATTATAAAAAGCATCATCAAAGTTTAAAAGGAGGCTTATTTAAATGAAGGAAGTAATAAAAAGTAGAAGTAACGCTCGTGTTAAAGAGTGGCTTAAACTTCGTGATGGTAAAAATCCTACCCTTTATTTAATTGAAGGCGAGATCATGGTTAGTTATGCTCTTAAGCTTGGAGTAGTTGAAACACTTATTACAACTGATTTAGATACTCCCTCTAACTTAGCTAGCGAAGTCATCTATATAAGTAAAGAAGTAGCTTCTAAACTTACTTCATATGTAACATCACAAAATGTCTTTGCAACGATTAAAAAAGAGAGTAAACCTCTTGATACAAGTAAACCTCTTATTTATCTAGATGATGTTAAAGATCCAAGTAACTTAGGTGCGATTATGCGCTCTGCCTTAGCATTTGATTTTGGTGGAGTTATCGCTTCAAGAAGAAGTGTTAACTTTTATAATGATAAAGTTATCAGTGCTGCTAAGGGAGCACACTTCATTCTCCCAATCACGAGTATGGATGAAAATGAGCTAATAGAGTTTTGTAAAAAGAACACATATAAATTAACTACAACGCGACTTAATAACGCCCAAAAATCTACTAATTTTGCGTTTTTGCTTAAAACAATGCTTGTGGTAGGTAATGAGGCCCGTGGTGTTTCTCCCTCTCTTCATAAACATGCTGATGCTACTATTTATATTCCAATTAAGCATATTGATTCGCTAAATGTTGCTATTGCTGCTTCAATTTTAATGGAGAAAATTGCAAATCAATAATCCACTTATATTAGAAGTGGATTTTGTTTTTAACTTATTATGATATAATAAAAAAGGCTTTGAAAAGGAGTAGTAAATACTAAACTACTTTACTAGGGACGAATGATAAGTGAAACCATTCGAAAGTAAGTAGTATTGAATTCACCTTGGAGCTGGTTGATGACCCGTTAACTACGTTACAGTTATAACTAAGAGTGGAAAAAAGGATGGTACCACGGCTAAATGTCGTTCCTTGGCGCCACTTTTTTATTATCGGAGGCAAAAATGGAAAAAGAATTCCTAAAAATCGAAAAAGAAGCATTAGAAGCAATTAATTTAGTTGCTGATCGTGCCTCTTTTAATGAAGTTCGTAACACCTATTTAAGTAAAAAGGGTGTTTTAAGTGACCTAATGAGTAAGATGAAGACACTCTCACAAGAAAAGCGACCACTCTATGGTCAACTCGTTAATAATTTACGGAGTAAAATTAACGAAGCTCTTGAAGTTAAAAACGAACTTTTAGAAGCAAAAGAACTTGAAGAACAACTTAAAAAAGACAAAATTGATTTAACTCTTCCAAGTATGAGCAAAAATAGTGCAGGTCTTAATCCATTTTTTGTTATAAAAGATGAAATGGAAGAAATATTTATTAGTATGGGCTATGAAATAGCTGATGGTCCAGAAATAGAAGAAGATCACTATAACTTCGAACTTTTAAACATTCCAAAAGATCATCCTGCTAGAGATATGCAAGATAGTTTCTACTTTAGTGAAACAATGCTTCTTCGAACTCATACCTCTCCAGTTCAAGCTCGCGTTATGCAAGATAAAAAAGGTGAATCTATAAAGATTATTTGTCCAGGCAAAGCCTATCGACGTGATAATGATGACCTAACTCATTCTCATCAATTTGCTCAAGTTGAAGGATTAGTTATTGATAAAAATATTACTCTAGGAAATTTAAAAGCAACCCTAGATTTATTTGTTAAAAAAATGTTTGGTGAAAAGCGAAAAACACGCTTTAGAGCATCATATTTTTCTTTTACTGAACCTTCAGTAGAAGTAGATATTAGCTGTTCTGAGTGCGATGGAGCAGGCTGTCTAACTTGTAAGGGTACAGGATGGATTGAAATTCTAGGCGCTGGAATGGTAAATGAAAACGTTCTTAGAATGAACGGTTATGATCCTAGTATTTACCAAGGCTTTGCCTTTGGTATTGGGATTGAGCGCGTTGCTATGCTTCGTTATGGAATCGATGATATACGGCGAATTTATCAAAATGATATTAGATTTTTAGAGCAATTTAGAGCGAGGTAAGAGTTATGTTAGTTTCAAGAAAATTATTAGAAGAATTTGTTGATTTAAGTGGCTTAAGCGAAATTGAAATTGCTAATACATTAACTTTTGCAGGCATTGAAGTTGAAAGTGTAACTAAACTAGCTTATGGGGATAAACTCGTTATTGGTGAAGTTTTAGAATGTAGCAAAGTTATAGGAAGTGATCATCTTTCTTTAACTAAAGTTAATTTAGGAAGTAAACACGGAGTTAGTCAAATAATTTGTGGAGCACCAAATATTTCTAAAGGTCACAAAGTTATTGTTGCCCTTCCAAGCTGCAACCTTCCATCTCTAACAATTAAAAAAGCAACCATTAAAGGCATAGAAAGTAGCGGCATGATATGTTCGCTTCTTGAACTTGGTGTTGATCATAAATTTTTAAGTGAAGCTCAAGTTTCTGGTATTGAAGTACTTCCTAGTGATGCTCCAATTGGAGAAGAAAATGTGCTCGGCTACTTAGAACTTGATGATACTGTTTTTGATGTTCGGCCACTGCCAAATCGAAGCGATACAATGGCAGTTCTTAATCTTGCAAAAGAGTTAGCAGCCTTATTTAAACGCGAATATAAAGGACCAAAAATAGAAAAAAATAAAGAAGAAGTAAGTAAAGCAACAGTAAATAGTAAAACACCTTCTTGCCCACTTTTCTATATTAAAGAAGTCTACGGACTTAAAACTGGTCCAAGTCCAAGGTTTATACAACGCTACTTAATGGCATCAGGTCAAAGATCAATTAATAATATCGTTGATATTGGTAACTTTATTATGCTTCTTACCGGTCAACCTCTTCATATGTATGACATTGATAAACTATCAAGTTTAGATTTTGTTGTCCGTGATGATCTAGAAACTAAATTTCTTGCTCTAGATGAAAAAGAATACGACATTACAAAAGGTGATATTTGTATTACTGTCGATGGGGAAATCATGTGTTTAGGCGGAGTTATGGGGGCAAAAAGTTGCGAAGTTGATGAAACTAGCACAAATATTGCAATTGAAGCGGCTCAATTTAGCGGGGCACAAATCCGTCGCACTAGTACAAGACTTAATCTCGTTAGTGAAGCAAGCAAACGCTTTGCCCGTGGCTTTAGTGGAGCTAAAACTAGCGAAATTTTACAATTAACTGCGATGTTACTAAGAAAATATGCTGGCGTTAAAAAAGAAAGTGAAACGACTAAATTTGATACGCTAGATCATACTCCTCAAGTAGTTAAAGCTAGTGATAAGAAAATTAATAGTCTTCTTGGTACTTCCTTTACCAGTAGAGAAATTGATGAAGTTTTAGAAAGACTTAATATGAAAATTGAACGAACTGGCAAAGAAATGAAGGTAACAATCCCTCATTACCGCATTGATATAGAAGGAGCGCCAGACCTAGCTGAGGAAGTAATTCGACTTCTTGGCTTTGAGCATATTAAGGAAGAACTTCCAATCATGCCAACCGCAGTAGGAGGAAGAACTGAAGTTCAACAAAAGACTTTTAATTTAAGGACTTATCTAAGAAATCGCGGATTATATGAAACGATTAATTACACATTAACTGATAAAGATTCATTAAAACGTTTTGATTATTTCTCAAAAGGCGAAGCCTATGAAGTGCTAAATCCAATGACCCCACTTCATCAATATGTCCGTCTTTCGCTTCTTGCTTCTCTTCTTGATAGTGCGCTATATAACTATTCTCGTCAACTAAACGACTTTGGCCTATTTGAAATAAGTGAAGTATATGATAAAAAGCGGCGAAATACTCATTTAGCAATCGTA
>JAAYSA010000007.1 GCA_012518455.1 Erysipelotrichaceae bacterium
ATATGAGCGGAAAAGTCCGTTTTGTTATCGATAATTATAAAGAAGCTTTTGAGTACCTTGATTTAAAGCGAGTTTTCTTTAATACAATGATAGTATGTTTAGTTAATACATTTTTAAATCTATTCCTTAATGCTTTATCAGGTTATGCGTTTGCAAGACTTAAGTTTAAAGGAAGAGAATTAACATTTAAATTTATTATTCTTTCAATAATGATTCCTGGTACGGTAATGACGATTCCTAATCTAATTATTTGTCGTCTTTTAGGTATTGATGATACGCTTCTTGTTTTAATACTGCCTTTTACAATGAGTGTTTATAATGTCTTTTTGATGAGACAACAATTTTACAACTTACCGAAAGAATTAGAAGAAGCTGCTATTTTAGATGGAGCAGGTCCTTTTAGAATATTCTTTCAAGTTAGTTTACCACTTGTAACACCAATGCTAGTTGTTTTAGGAATAACTACATTTATGCGGAATTATAATAACTTCCTTTGGACATTAGTCTCGCTTCAATCACCTGAAAACTTCACACTAGCACGTTCACTTGGTGATTTAGTTAGTGCAGGGAACTCGAATCCCTCATTTTATCCAATAATGCTTGCGGGTTCAGTTATTGTTTCCCTTCCACTTGTTATTCAAGATAACATTCCTAAATTAGCTGTAAAACCAACACTAAATAGTCCTCTCACATATGAAATGTTTAGATTAATTGTTAAGGATAATATGGATGAAATTCACTTTATTGAATATGATGCGGGAGCACTTGTCGAAGGAACATTCTATTTTGACTTACGAGAATTAGGTAGAAAAGGTATTTGGTACGATATCTTACTAGAATATAAAACAGCAGCAAATCGATATGATTTATTAGTTGAAAACGCAGTGGATATTAATCAACAAATCACAGTTAATGGAAAAACTTATAAATTTGAAGAGTGGGAAGGCCTACTTGAAGTACATTGGAAGGAGTAACAATTTAATATATGTTAAAAATCATTCGTAGTTCTAGAGACGGTGAACGTCTAAAAGAGTTAGCAAAAATTAAACCAATTAAAGCCTTACATGATGGAAGGCTGCTATTTGTTGACGAAAATAAAACATTCCAAACACATGCTGGTTTTGGTGGTGCTTTTACCGAGGCAACAACTGCAAATCTTAAACTAATGAGTAAGGAACAATATAAAGAAGTTCTTGAAGCCTATTTTGGAAAAGAAGGACTAAAGTACAATTTAGGGCGTTTAACAATTAACTCAAGTGACTTTGGCTATGGGAACTATGATTATCTTAAAGGAGAAGATGCAACACTTAAAACCTTTAGTTTAGAAAAAGAAAAAACACGCTGTATTCCTGTTTTAAAAGATGTCTTTAAATTAAGAAGAGAACTTTTAAAATTAATGGCTAGTCCTTGGTCTCCACCCGCCTTTATGAAAACAACGAAAAAAATGAATAAAGGCGGCAAATTACTTAAAGAACACTACCAAACCTGGGCGGATTATCTTTCTTTATATGTAAAACACATGGAGAAGGAAGGGATAAAAATAGATTTTCTAACTGTTCAAAACGAACCAGAAGCTATCCAAAGATGGGAGTCTTGTATATATAGTGCAGAAGATGAGGCGATTTTTGTTCGTGATTATTTAGGACCAACACTAAAAAGAAATAACATAGATACAAAGATTTTATTTGGGATCATAACCGCGATGAAATAGTTCGTCGTGCTTATATAACACTAAGAGATCCAGAAGTTGCTAAATATGTTTATGGAATTGGCTATCACTGGTATGTATCAGATGCCCATCATCATCTTTCAATTGTTCATAACCTATTTCCTGATAAACACATTCATTTTAGAAAATTTTTAAAATATATTGACAAGCAATCATAGTAATGATAGCGTTAACATATAAGGAATTATAGGTGAAAACATCATGAAGAATAAACAAAGAAGAATTGGAATTTTAGCAACTATTTCTAGTTTAGTTTTTTTGCTTGTGTGATTTTATTATATTCAGGCAAAGTTGCACCAGTTCAAGCTCAACCAACGGAACCGCTATTTACTGGTTGCGACCCTAGATTAGGTTGGTCAAATAGTAACCCAGCACTTAAAATGGATCCTGTCCCAGGTGAACCTGATGTTTTTAAAAAACATATTCTAACCTAATTCCTGGTCAATATACTATTGTTCCAGCTGGTTCTTGGCAACGATACGATAATACTAAGTATGATGTAAACAATTCAACTGCTAGATATAGAATTGTGCCAATTAATCACGATAGCAATATATATTTTATTCAGTCAGGAAGTTATGAAATTAGGATTTATAACCCAGATAATAATCCTAATTCTCCCGCAGGCCAATATAGATATACAGTAAGATGTACTTCTAAACCACCTATGGGAATTGCGGATTTAGTTCTTTCTGGTGATGCTGTTGATACTAACTGGAATACAAACAATTCTAATAACCGTTTAACATGGGATAATGATCGCTACGCCATCATAGAACGAAGTTTTACAGGTAACAAAGAGTTCAAGGTAAATATTTGGAATATGTGGGAAGGTGACTGGGGTTATACTGCATTTGATATTGCCAATTCCTCTTCAGGAGGTGTTTTATCTCAAGGTGGAAACAATAACATAAGAGTAAACACGGGTGGTATTTACGAAGTAGTTTTTGATGCCAAAAATGGAAAGTATTTTTTCCATTCTCAATCTGCTACTTTTAAAACTATTACAAACTATAATGGAGCGACTGAACTTGAAACAGAACGCGTATATAAAGACAATACGTTTAATCCTACATATAATCCAACTCCCGTTCATCTTGAAGGTAAAAGATTTCATGGCTGGTATACCGATAGTAATTTTACAACACAATATGTACCAGGAACTGTTAGTAACGATTTTTCCTTGTACGGAAAATATAAAAACTTAAGTGACACAAGATTAACATTCTATGATAAAAACAAGACCCTAACAACGGGTGATGTATATGCATATACTTGGATTCCAGGTCTTCCAAATTCAGTTAGGGAAAAAATTGGAGGATGGCCAGGAACAAGAATGACAAATCATGGTCTTGGATATCACACGCTTCCTGTTGAAGCTAACAAAATTGGAGATATGTTGGTTTTTAATAATGGTCAAACAGGTGGAGGTGAAGTTAAAACAGTTGATCTTGTTTGTGATTATCCTAAAAATGTTTATTTTCATAATGAAAGTAACTGGGGAACATATAGCAACGATTATCACGAAGCTACTTTATTTGGAATTACTAATTTAAATTCAACAAATAACTGTGATGCAACTGGTGTATTAAACAATATAGCACAAACTACTTGGGATATGCTTGATTATCAATTTTCTCTTTTAAGCGCCGGTGTTAAAAGCGTTCTTCAAAATCATGAAGCAAATGTAAGTGGCAATCTTCTTTATCAAGCAATTGCCCGCTATGACTATATTGCAAAGAAATATGGCTCAGATGGTTTTACCAACTTTATTAACCGCACATTACCATCATCTTCGGCTCTAAAACTAGTTTCTCGAAAGCAAGATGACTTTATTTCTGTTTTAGTTTTAGGTAGAATTGGTTTAGTCTCTTTTGCATTATTTGGATACTTTAATAACCTAAAAAAACGAAGAACCTAGATATACTCATTTTATAAAGAATAAACACTCTTATGAGTTTTTTTGTGCAAATAATTTTTGCACTCTAAATTTTCATGTATAATAAAAATAGAGGAAGTCATTATAAGAAGATTTTTAAAAGGCGTGCTTATATTTCTTACCACTATTGCAATGCTTACTGGTATTGTAGTAGGGATTCCTTTAGCTTTGCTTTTTAAGACAACTAATCAACCATTTAATAAAAATACGACTGATATTGAACTTAGGTTTGGAGATCGACTTTATGAAGCAGTGATGAATAGAAGAGCAATTTTTGAAGAAAACCCAGATAAGGCTAGTCCAATCATTAATGTTAGATTAACTCAAAATGATGCGATTGAAATATTAAATACTGTAATTAAAGAGCAGATGAATCTTACAAATTTTGAAAATGAAGATTATTATTTCATCTTGCCAGAAAATGAAAATATTATTATTAAAAACATATATGCTAAGTTTATAGATGGACAATTTGCAATTGAAGCTGATGTACGAGTATATGGTTTTAGAACGATTTTAAGTATACCAATTGAAATAAGTGCCGTTGGTACTTTAGTTGAAATTTCAATTGGAAGCCCGATTAAACTTGGTCACATTAGATTAAATAATTTTAAACAAAATATTATTGATATTATTGGAACTGATAAGTTTAGTATTGATTTATCTGAACACCTTAAAGAAGGTGGCTTTTTCAAATATATTATAGACAACAATGCTTATGAAATTCTTTTTAAAGAAGGAGAAGCAAATCTTAATATTGATTTAACTGAAATTATTGTTAACGAAGAAAAAAATCAAGATTATCATTCATATAATATAGGAGATATTAAAACAAATTCGTTTGCAACTTATGTAGAAGGTTCAAGAACACTCCGTGTTAGTCAAACTGATTTTAATGGTTTTATTATGAAAGAGTATCTTAGAACGGATGAAAATGATCCTTTACATGGAAAACCAAAAATTGCATTTAGAACAAGTCAAGATATTCTTCGTCACACCTATTTTCTTGAAACAACTGATGTAAGTGTAGATGCTCGTAATAATTTAATTTATTATGGGTTAGATATTGAAGGTGTGCGCAGTTATGCTTTAATTAATTATGAAATTGATAATGATATTGTTGCTAGAAGAGTTACTTTTGAAATTATTGATATAAATATTAATGGTCAAAATATTAGTGAATTAGAAGAAAGAGTAATGGATGAAATTTATCTTGAACAAAGCTTTACAATAAATTACGAAGATTTTGAAGAAGCTTTTACTGAGCGTTTTATTATAAAAAGTATTGAAGTTGATTTTGAAAATGGCGACCTAGTTTTTGAAGTTGATGATAATCCTTTCTATATTCCATAAATTAAATAGTAAAGAACATATAAATGAAAAAAAGCACGTTCCTACGTGCTTTTTTAATCAACTGGTGCAACCAGAGAGAATCGAACTCTCACAGGGGTTACCTATACGCCCCTCAAACGTACGCGTCTACCTATTCCGCCATGGTTGCGTGCGTGATTAATTATATATAAACAGCAATCTTTTTACAAGTCCAAAGATTCAATTTATCCCTTTTAGATAATAAAGTGGAAAACACAAGAACTTATTATGTAAAGAAGGATTGGTGAAAATAGAAGAATAAAACCACCAATAGTAATTTTGTTTTTATTTATTAGTAATCGATCAATTGTAAAACCAAAAACTAGAGCATAAGTTAATAGAATTGGAATAACATAGCGAAAATCCATAGTACATGTCGCAGGATGCTTAATATTAAAGGTAATGTAGGAAAGACTTATTATGAAGTTTATAGCGATAACTGTACTAAAAAGAATAATACTATTTTTTGTTTTTGTAGTAATAATGAATGTAATTATCATATAAACAAGTGAAACAAGTAAAGCAAGAAAAGACAAAAGTGACAAGACATTGATTACTGTTGCACCCCAGTGCACCTTGTAACCAAATTCACCATAAGTTATAGATTTAAGAAGTACTCCGTAGATGTTATAATCTTGACCTTTTGGATTATTAGCACCAAGTCTAACATAAGGATATTTAAAATAATCAGCAAGCGAAAAGGAGAGGAAACGGTCAAAAAAGTATGTGTTTTGCACAGCTAATTGTTGATTTGGGACATTATAAACAAAGGTAATTGGTTGCCCCCATTCTTTAAGATGTTTGATGGGATAATATAAACCAAGTGGAAATACAATAACTGCAAAAATAGCAAAAGAAGCAAGTAGATAAGTTAACTGTCTAGTTAATCTTTTTTCATTTTTAGCTTTTAGTATTTCAATAAATAAAATATATAGGAACAATAGAGCTATAGGTAGGGCAAAAAGTGCAACACTCATTTTACTTGCCATCCCTAATCCAATTCCAAGTGCTATACCAATAATTGAGGTAATTTTGTGGTCTTGCCACCATTTGATAGCATAATAGATTGCAATAAAGGTAAATAATGTTGCAAAGTTATCGTTATTTGTCATCGCCGAAAGACGATAAAAAATAGGACTAAAAGCAATTATTAATAAAGCAAATAATTGTGCTCTAGGTGAATCAAATAATAATTTAGTCGTTTTATAAGCGAAAATTAAGGTTAAACAAGATGTAAAACAAAGTAAAATTCGGGTTGATTGATAAAGAACATATTCATCACTACCAAGAAACACTCGCATAAATTTCATAAACATAGCAAGAGAGCGATGTGAAAATCGCGGATGATAAAATTGATAACCAAGTTGAAAATTTACTGAACCATCTTGATTAAGAAATGGCTCTGGTCCTCTATTAGTTTTAAAATAAGAAAGGATAATATGATAATGTCCTGCTCCTCTTATTGATAAGGTGTCATGTTGTCGCTCCGTTATAGCATCAGTATAAATTGTATACATAAAACGCATTAAAAAGCCTACAATTAAAACAACAATAATTAAAACAATCCAGCATTTTTCTCTATCTAATTTAATAAAAGTAGCACCTAAAGTGAAAATTAATATAACTGAAGCAATTGTAAATAATTTTATTGGCCTCGCATTATGAGAGGCTACTAGTTCACGGAAATATTTATATAGAGTTTGAAGCCTAGTTGATTCATGACTAATGGCCTCTATTTCAGCCATTTTTGCAGGATCTGGAACAGGCATATTTATTGTAAAAATAAGATAAAGGACAAAAATAGTGATAAAAAGAATTGGTACATATATTAACCATTTATATTTAAAACTTTGCAATTTTGAGGTTAAGTTTGCAAAATTAACTCTTTTTCTATTGTTTACTATCTTTTGATTCATGATATTCTTGCTCAGTATTTACCTTCCAAATAATATCTTTAGAATTATTGTTTGGATCAATAAATACTTTTACTGCTTCAATCGCAGTAAGCATACTATGATCCATGTTGTTATAGCGGTGTTGTCCGTTTCTGCCGATACAGTATAAGTTAGAAAATTTATTCAAATAATTAATAACTTGATCGATATTTTTATATGAATCAAAGTATGCTGGATAAGCTTTCTTTACTTTAATTCGAACAGCATCAATAACATCGGCACGATCAACAATTTTAAGTTTTACAAGTTCATCAATAGCATTACTAATGAATTTTTCATCATTTTCTTCCCAAAGTTCATCACCTTCAGTTACAAAGTATTCCATTCCCATCCATATGGTATTTTCAGGATCTTTTACCATATAAGGAGACCAGTTGTTAAAAATTTGAAGTCTACCAACTTTTACATTTTCTTCTTGAACATATATCCAAGTATCAGGAATTATGTCGTTAAGTGTTTTAAATTTTGTCTTATTTTGGAGTAGTGTTTTTTTCATTAATACTCCAACGGTTATAAAATCGCGATAAATAAGAGAAGTCGCAATATCATAACAATTTTCGTCAACTTTTTCGCCCTTTAAAGCAATAAATAAATCTTTTATAGGCATTGATGAAAAGTAACCATCAGCTTTATATGTTTTAATTCCTTTATCAGTTTTAACTTCAATATTAGTTATTTCATTATTTTTAATATTTATACCAACAACTTCATGATTAAGGTGAACTTCACCGCCCATTTTTTTAATTAAATTAGCCATATGTTGATATAGATGGCCTGGTCCAAATTTAGGATAATAGAATTGTTCTATTAAAGATGTTTCTACTTTAGCTTTATTCTTTTTTGAACGGAACGGGCGCGCAATAGCATTACCAAGAGTCTTCCATAACGAAAGTCCTTTTACCCGCTGAGCACCCCAACTAGCATCAATCTCACTAGGATGGCGACCCCAAACCTTTTCGGTGTATTTTTCAAAAAACATTGAATAAAGAGGTTTACCAAATCTATTAATATAAAAATTTTCTAGACTTGTTTCTTTTCTTTTTCTTAAACTTGAGCCAAGATAACCAAATCCTGCTCTCATAGTTCTAGTAAAGCCCATATTTCGTAGAGTTTTCCATTTTAAAGACACAGGATAATCAAAAAACTTTTGAAGATAAAATATGCGTGACACACGTCGTCTAAGAAGCATAACAATATCATCTATTTCGGGATTTGGACCTTCTTTTGTAAAGTCTTTCTCATTATTTAGAATAATATCATCATATGAAGGATATGCTTGAAGAGGCATTATTTCTAACCACAAATTCATAATTTCATTATTTTTAGAGAAGAAACGATGACCGCCGATATCGATGTAATTTCCTTTATATTCGACCGTTTTACTAATGCCACCAATTTCGTTACTTGCTTCAAAAACAATTGGCTTTACATTGGTAGTTTTTAATAATTGATAAGCCGCAGTAAGTCCTGCAGGACCAGCACCAATAATTATTGCAGTCTTTTTATTTATCTTGTTGGCCATTTTCATCTATCCCTTCTTTTAAAGTATCTTTATTTTCTTTAGGTGCTCTAAAGAGGATTAATTTTCTTGTAATATAATTGTAGATAAGAACAACAATCGTAGCAAAAGCAAAAACAACCATAAACCAAAATACATGTCCTTCAAAGGGAATAATAAGATTTCCTGCTTCCTTTAGGAGGAGATTTATAACCATCCCAATAAAACCAAGAATTAAAAAGATTATAAAACCAGATACTGATTGACTTCGTTTTTTATTTTCAACATTTTTAAAGACAACAACAATTGAAAGAATATAGTTAACTATAACTCCGACTGTAAAGCCTGCAAGTGTAGAAACCGTGACACTTCTTGTTAGACTAAACCATAAAAAAGGAAAAGAGGTTGAATCCGTATAAATAACATAAAGAAAAAGAGCTGATACTAAAAAGTCTGCAATTGTTGCGATTCCTCCAACGATTAAAAATCGAACAATTTCCCAAAAAATAGGTCGTTTATGTAAAGGGATTTTCTCGTTAATTTCATTCATTTATATAATCACCATAATTAGCAGAAAGTAAATTATTAAAGTAACAATATCAGAAATCGTTGTAATAAAAGGATTTGATATTAAGGCAGGATCTTTTTTTATTAATCTTGCAGTTAAAGGAAGGATAGCGCCAACAAATTTAGATATAACAATTGAAATGGTTATTGTAATACTAATAGTACCTGAAATTTCTAGAATACTAATCCACCAGTTAGGTGACCATTTAACAAAAGTAAGATCTTCCAGCTGAGTTACATTTACTATCCCAATAATAAATAGAAGAGGAATAAATGCAAAAGTAAATAATCCCAAACCAAGAGCAACTAAAAGTCCAGTTTTTATTTCTTTTCCAATTATTTTGCGATACTCTCCTTTATGATATTCGTTTAGAGCAAGAGATCTAATAACAAGTGATGCTGTTTGAGTGC
>JAAYSA010000048.1 GCA_012518455.1 Erysipelotrichaceae bacterium
GATAACCTTTTACAAATAATTTGATGATTTTTCCGTCTTCAACATAAACGGTTTTATAGGATCTTTTAGAAATAACATTTTTAAGTTTCATTAATTTTCTCCTTACTTCTTAGTTTAAAAAACTGAACGTATTTAGTTTACTATAAAACAAGTAATTTTCAATATAACGAAAATGGTCATTAATTTTAATGACCATTTTTATTACTAAATTGTTTAAAACAAAAATTAAAACCAACGTTTCTTTAAAGGAAAACGATGCGTTATTGTATAACTTCTACCATCAAAAAGAGATAATTCAAGAGCTTCTACTTCACCTTTAAAGGGAGTAAAACCTTTTTTAAAATGTTGATACATTTCTGTTAAGTCAATTTCATTATTAAAATACAGACTTACATGTGGCAAATAGTGTGTTTCACTCGGTGATGTCCATTTATCAGCAACATAAGGTAAACTATCGTGTACCCTTTGATAAAGTTCGGCAAGAGTTTTGTTATTATCTACTTCTATTGCAATAAGTGCTTTATCAATTAATTTCACATCAACAAAATTTAAAGAAAATGGGTTATATTTCTTAGATAATTTTCTAATCGTTTTAACTAGTTTTTTCTTTTCAGCGAGAGGGTAGTGAGCAATAGTAAGGTGTGGATAAAAAAGACGATATGGCATATTAAAATCTTTTTGCAAAGTTTTAATAGTTCTTACACGCATCGCTGTAGCTTCATCAAGTGCCAGTAAAACATAATAATCTTCAAGTTTTTTATTTGACATCTTTTTTTTGAACTCCTTCGTATATTTTCTTTAATCTTTGTCCAATGATAGTTAAATCACGGTCCTTAGCCGTTTGATAACCATTTTTTATTACTTGGGAATTATCATTATGAATTATATATTTAATTTTTTCAATAAATTCTTGATTATTGCGTGCTTTATATGCGTTTTTGCCATCTTTTAACCAATCTTCGTATACTCCAATGTCTCGAACTAAGACTGGAATCTTACTAGCAAGTCCTTCTAAAACAACAATTCCTTCTGTTTCTTCATTGCTTGGGAAAAAGAGCATTTCAGCATATTGCATTGCTCCTTTGATAATGTCATTAGCAATATAGCCAGGTAAAATTACATTATTTGGTTTTCTTCTTATTGCTTTATTTACTTTTGATTGTCTTAAAATCCAAGGAAGATGACCAAACCAAATAAATTTAATGTCTGGAAATGCGCGCGCAACTTCAATGAAATCTCGAATTCCTTTTCTTTCGAATAGAAAACCGATGCCAATGATTACTTTCTCATCGGTAATTTTAAAATGTTCCTTAAATTGTTTTACTTTATCTTCACTAGGTTTATATTCTTCAACATTTAAACCATTTGATAAGTTTGTAACTGGAACATTGTATCCATAACTTTTAATAAGGTTTTCACTATATAACGTCGGTGTAATAATTAAATCTGCTCTACTATACATGTATTTGAGCCAGCTATTGTAAAAAAGAGCAAGGAATTGCCAAGCTCGATATGAATTTCGAAAATCTTCAAAAGTAGAATGACCGTGTACAATGACGGGAATGTTTTTTCGTTTACATTTTCTAAGAAGACGTTTGCTATTAAAACCATATGTATTAATGTGTGCAAGGTTAAAAGTATCTTTTTTATTAGTTGTAAAATTAACCTCTGCAGATGTTAAAGCTTCCATTTGATGACGCATCGCACGACCAATGCCGCTTTTTTTAATAATATTTTCACCTTCAAAATAAATTAATACTTTTAATTTTTCCATTTTATTTAGCCTCTCTTTCAGCCTTCCGTTTATTTTCCTTCCTTAAACTAAAGAAAAAGAACAATGTTAAGCTAGCCATCACAAGTGTTATTACGCCGTTAGCAATAATACCAAACGTATTTTGTAAAGCAATTGCTGAAACGCTATAATTTGATAAGCCTTTGTATAGAGCAATTACAAAATTAACAACAATTATTGGTATGACGGTGAAAATTAGTCCTAAAACAACGTGGACTCTACTATTGCTATATTTAAGAGCCTCTTTCAAATTAGTTAGTAATATATTGGCTGCAACAAAAGCAAATAAGATTGAAAAAATGGCAAATATTATCATTGTGAAATTAACGCTAGATGTTTTTGTCTGATAATATGCGTTAACGTCATTTAAAATAAAATTATCTTCATTATATTTACCCTCGTTATAAATGCCAAATTTAACATTTTTAGTGTAATTAACACCTTCAATTACTTGGTCATCTTTATAATAATGATCGAGTAATTTTTTTATTCCATTACCTTTTGGAAATGCATCAAATTCAATTCTTGTTTCAAAATCAGATAATTGTTCAGAATCTAATAGAAAAATTATAGGTAGTCCGAAAATTTTATCAAGGTGTTGGCCAAGTCCTTCATCAATACCACTATAGGGATTTGAGTTTTCTCTTTCATAGTAGTTTTCTTCTTTATTGCTTGTGTAAATTATATTTTTTATTTCTAATTGTTCACTTATTAATCTGTAACTACGAGTATAAGTACGAGTAATTGTTGTGTCAATTAAGTCGCTATAATTATTTATAAATTCACTTGATTCTATAATGATATCCGCTAGAGTAGAAGAAATATAGATAGGGGTCGCTTCTTCATTAGTTGGTGTTTTATCAATTTTGTCACCAAATAAATATTGTTCAACTTTCATATATTTAAGCAGTTGCCCATTAGATGAGTAATCTTTTAATGCGACAGCATTTGCAACAGTGTTTCCGCTTGGAAAAATAATATTAAACCTGCTTCTGCTTATTTTGGCACCTGTCACTGGTCCTTCAACACAAGTAACATAGTAATTAACTAAATCATTTTCAATATCCTTCCCATATTGAAAAGCTTTCTCTAAATCGCTTGTGTCAACTGTTGAGTCAGGAATAGGACTCAAATATCCATGAATATACTTTGATTCTGCACGGTTCGCTTGATAATGTGCCGCCGTAATAGTCGCATTTATGTTTGTGTTTGTATCATTTTGAAATGTTAAATTACTACTAATTAAACTTAAAATCATAAACACAACAAAGAATAACTCACGCAAAAGGAAAAATTTAGAAACTTTTCTTTTTCCAATAGTTGTTTGTTCAATTTCAATTTTAGTAGGTTCATCTTCTACTATTAATTTTGATTTCTCTTTAAGAATAGGTTTAGTTTTTTGAGAAGTTTTTTCCCTTTTAAATAGTGTTTTAAAATTATTAAGGTACTCCGTAAATCCTTTTCTAGATTCCCTTGTTTCTTCATCTAATTTAGAAAAATGAAGTTTTTTCAATTTCATAAAAATAAGTCGAAGATTAAAGGTATCTCTTGCAGTTACCACTAAAACCGTTTTATTTCTAAAACCGTAATCTAATGCATTTGCAAGAATTTGAACTCTTATTTCACTTAAACCAACACCATCAACCAATACAAAATCATAATTATCCGTAATTGCTTGAACATTTGTAACATATTTTTCATAATTTGTTTCATACCAAGTTTTATCAATAAATAAACTTTTGCCGGTTTCGCCTTCTAATCTTTTTCTAAAAGATTCAAGCACTTTATTAGCTTCCATTCCACATTCAGCGATATATATATACCCTTTATCAAGTCTAGTTTTCATTACATCATTATCGCTATGTGGGGTTGTTTGTTTAACTTCTTTTTCTTTTACTACTTCTATTTTAGGCGCGACATCTTTCTTTAGTTCAATTTGTGGCGCATTTGGAGATACATATGTTCTAAAAATTTTATAAGCAGCTAAATCTTTTGATGATTCAATAATGGGAACTCTACGAACATATAATAATCGTCGATATTCATTAATGGTTTTAATAAGATCTTTAATTTTAAATTCATCAACGTGTGGAGGGTTTAAACGACTCCATAAGTCTTTATTTAGTAAAGTTAATAAAAAATCTACAAGAGGTTCAACATCAACAACACGTATAATATCTTCGCTTTCAAATAAAGAGTGTCGTTGTTGAACCATTAACAAATTCATCAGATGATAAATTTGGGAATAATAATTATTACACTTTTCATCTCCGTAAATATTAGATACCTTTAAAACGAAAACAGGATTTTTAGTTTTCTTTTGATAAGCTTTTAGTTCTTCCTCAGATTCTTTTTTAACTTCAACAAAATCATTGTGTTCATCAATAGCACTGGAAATAAAAACAATGGGTATTTTAAGATTGCGCTTTTCTATTATTTCAATTATTTGTTTAATGACTACAACATTTGCATGATAAAGTTGTTCTTTCCTACGATCAGAGTCTTCATTTCCAAAATGAAAAATAAAATTACTTTTTGTTATTAATTCATCTAAAGATTCTTCATTAATGTCGTCTTTTCCATATTGAAAAAATTGTTGCCCCTCTTTTTTTAATCTTTGGGCAAACTTTCTTCCAAGAAGGTTATTAGCGTTTACTAATAATATATTCACATTAATCTCCTATAAGCGTCTTTAGTTAATTATATCATAATATAAATTAACTCGTTTCCCTTATATTAAGCCATTTAATTGCAGTAGGAAAAATCTCTGCCCACGATTTCTCATTATGTATCGCTTCTTCTATGACATCATATCTCAAATTATGTTTCGAATAACCTTGTTTTATCAAAAAAGGAATTAGTTTATCTGTAAATTCTGAAATTATCTGTTCTAATCGGTCACCTTTTCCAACCATAAAATACATTTTAGGAATCGTTTTTGCGTTTTTTATGGCGTTTTTGCACCATTTTTTTAATTCGTTTTGATAATGTAACATACCTGCTGGTGTAAAACAGAGAGCATACCCAAAAACTTCTGGATAAGCAAGAGCCATAAAGAAAGATATTATGCCACCCATTGATGATCCACCTATAGCATTAATTTTTGCATTTGTATTATAGTTCTTATCAATATATTGTTTTACTTCTTCAACTATAAATCTTGCATAATTTTGACCTTCATAACTTTTATTAGGAAAACGATAACAACTCTTTTTAATTGTAAGAAAACTCATTTCGTTAATTCTTAACGGAGAATTGTCTATTCCTACAACTATTATTTTAAACTTATTGTTTTTCTTACAAAGTTTTGAAAGTGTTTCATCAATATACCATTCTCCCGCATATGATGTGCTTGATTGAAAAAGATTTTGACCGTCTTGCATATATGAAACAGGATATCCTGGTTCATAATTTTCATCGTAACCTTCTGGCAACCATATCCGTATTTTTTTTTTACTAATTGTTAAAAATCGCGTTTTAAGCTCTTTAACAATCAACTTACCATATGGCACTTCTTTATTCTTCATTACTCTTTAACCTTTTAATTAGCTCTTTTGCTAATTTTTCTGCGTTCCGATTAGAAATCACGATAAGCTCTTTTACTTTTTCATTTAATTCTTTAACATATTCTGAATCTTTATCAACGCATGCGATTACTTTTTTATCTGCTTCAATTATCATCGCTGTTTTAAGAGGACAAGCAGTATAAATAACATTAGGCAATAAACTAATAACATTATAATCAGCCAATTTATAAATATATGGTGACAGTTCCATTGGTGCCATGTTATAAATTTTTATATTTTCGTTATTTAAAGACTTTACTTCTTTATTCAATCTTTCTTTTTGAGCGCCTTCTCCAATTAAAATAAAATTATATTTGTTTGTTTTTTTAAAAACCTTCTTCGCGGCTGAAATAATTACATCAATATCCTGCAAATATCCCATATTTCCTGCATAAACGACATTAATTTTGTCTTTTTTAAAACTATAGTCAATAGATACTTTTTCTAATAATTGTTTATTATATTGATCAACTTTAAATGTTACAGGGTTAGGAATAATCTTAATCTTGTTTTTAAACTCTCCTTTTTTTAGAAGGGTGTTTTTCATATCATCAGAAAGTGTAGTAATAACATCTGCGTTGTTTAATGTTTTCTTTTGATAATGATCAATTATTTTATAAAGTAGCTTATTCTCCTTAAAAATATTATCCGGATAAATATCTTGAACATTATAAACTATTGATATATTTTTCTTTTTCGCAATTTTACTAGCTTTGTATGCATAAAAAATAGGAGGGCTTGTTTGCAAAAACACTATATCAGATTTAATTTTTTTTAACTTTCTTGCGCATCTACTACTCACAGACAAATAGCGAAGTAATAAATTAAATTTGTTATATCTTTTGTAGGTGAAGCAGTTCACCCGATACAATAACAAATTTTCATCTATTTTTTCTTCGGCTTTATTTTGATATTCTTTAATTTTAGCCCTCGAAAGCCCTCTTGTCGGATTTGGGACAATGATATTAACCCGATATCCTTGTTTTATATAATCATTGATTATTGGGTTGTAAACATAATTAATAGTATGGTTTTCGGGTTTATAATACATCAATAAAAAAGTAATAGTTTTCATTTTATAACTTATCTTTTTTTATTTTGGGTTCTTTTTTTAGTTGGTCTTTACTAAATTTTGTTTTATTTCCAAATACATATATTTTGTTTAAATCTTTTTCAATTTCAATAGCTTCTAACATCAGACGATTATGTTCTTCTTTTGTTATCTTTTTGTCATGAAGTAATACATCTGCATATAAAAAATGAGTTGCAGCTCCTGGAGTATTAATTCCTTTTTGAGAAAGAATAACACCTATTGTTTTAAAAAAGATTTTGACATCTAAGAAGAATGAAATGTTTTTCACATAATATTTATCTCTTTCAAGAACTTGATACCATGTAGATTCGTTTCTACCATGTATTTGAGCCCAACCTGAAATTCCGGGTCTCACAGCTTGACGAATTAAACATTCATCATTTTTCATAAAAATCACATCTTTAATTAATTTTGGTCGCGGTCCAATAAATGACATATCACCCATTAAAATATTAATTATTTGAGGCAACTCATCTATTGATGACTTTCTTAAAAACTTACCTAGCTTAATTAATCTATCTTTATCTGGTAAAAGATTGCCGTTTTCATCTCGTTCATTTGTCATAGTACGAAATTTATACATATGAAAAATTCGATTATTTTTTCCTGGACGTCTTTGTTTAAAGAAAACTGGGGCACCTAATTTAACACGAATTATTATCCCAATAATAATAAATGGAAAAACTAAAAAGAGTAAAAGTATAAATGAGGCAACGATATCGAGTAATCGCTTAAAAAAGTTTCTATACATAATTTAACTCCCTGTCTTATTCATCTTTTAACCATGTTGTTATATTAACTATTTTTGCATAACTTTGAATAACCTTAATAACCTTGCTAGAAACATTACTTACCAAGTAGGAAGGATGCATGGGTTGTTTTCCTTCTGCTTTATGCATTTTTACAGCTAATTCAAGAGCTTCTATTACATTACTTTTTTCAATTCCTCCAATGACGATGGACCCTTCATCTAAGGCCTCAGGTCTTTCAGTTGAAGTTCTAATTAAAACGCCTGGAAAATCTAACATGGCACTTTCTTCACTTAATGTGCCTGAGTCACTTAGAACACAATAGGCGTTTTTTTGTAGAGCACAATAATCAACTAAACCAAACGGTTTGTGTGCGATAACATTTTTTGGAAATTGATGCCCTCTTTTTTCAACCCATTTTTTACTTCTAGGATGCATTGAATAAACAATAGGCATATCATACTTTTTAGCCACTTCTTCAACACTGCCCATTAATTTCTCAAAGTTTTCTTCGATATCAATATTTTCTTCTCGGTGTGCTGAAAGTAATATGTATTGTTTTTTCTTTAAATTTAATCTTTTAAGTACATCGCAATTGTCTATTTTTTCTTTGTACTCACTTAATACTTCGTAAAGAGGGGATCCAGTGACAAAGATGGTTTTTGGATCTATACCTTCATTAATTAAGTATCTACGACTATTTTCGGTATAAGGTAAATTAATGTCGCTTATATGATCAACAATTTTACGATTAATCATTTCTGGAACATTCCAATCCCAACAACGATTGCCTGCTTCCATATGAAAAACTGGAACCTTTAATCTTTTTGCGGCAATCGCAGCAAGTGAACTATTAGTATCGCCTAAAATTAAAACGGCATCAGGCTTTTCTTTTTGAATAATTTCGTATGACTTTGAAAAAATCCCTCCGAGTGTTTCTCCTAAATTTTTACCTACACAGTCTAAAAAATAGTCTGGTTTTCGAATTTCTAATTCTTCAAAGAAAATCGCATTTAGTTCATAATCATAATTTTGACCCGTGTGGACTATCACATGGTCAAAATATTTATCAGCTTTTTTTAATATTGCTGAAAGGCGAATTATTTCTGGTCTTGTTCCTATAATTGTCATTAGTTTCATATTTATACCTCACTACTTATATTTCTTTTTAGTTTATTTAGTCCTTTTTTTGAATTTTTAAGGTCGTTTTTGTCGTATTAATCTACTTTTTGATTTTCGGATCTTCGATAACCCAATTTGGATTCTCTTTTCTTACAATCTCAAGTGTTTGAATGAATAAATCTATTTCTGTTTGTCTTCTTCTTTCATCCATTCTTGTTTTTAATGCTTTAGGAACACGAGATACGACATAAGCGCTTTCGCTTTCACTTTTACTTACAAGTCCATTGAATAGTAAGTAGGATCTTAATGATTCCATGCTCGTGTCGTTTGCAATAAATTTCTTTTCTTTCGCATTTAATTCATCGTTCCAGTAAAGTTCAACAGCTTCTTTTGGTTTTGTTATTAATAATAAATATAGTTTTTGGGCAAGTGCACGTCCATGTATTTCCGGCTCTAGTTTGTGTTTGTTTTCTAAAATAGGTTTTAATATTTTCATAGCTTCTTCATATTTTTGTTCATCTAAATAATCGTAAAACTTATACATGTTAACAGTCGCGGTCAAAGTTGTAATTTGTTCAAAAACTTTAATCTCTCCTATTTCTTCTTTGTCATTGACTAAAGATTGAATGCGCATTAATTCGTTATAAGCCTCTATATTTACTCTTTTACTTAAAAGCATTAAATAATAACCATCGGTTAAAGTATCTAATCTAAAAGGCATAATATTATAAATAATAAGCATCGCTCCAATACCAGCTACGATTAAAGAAGCATGATGAATAACATTTTCTTTTGGTAAAAAAACAAAAAGCAGAATAGCAGCAACAAATTCAATTAAGTACATAATAATCGGCCCAAATAAGTGATAGCGGGGATTTGCTTTTGCTCTTCTAGCAAAAATTCGGGTTTCACCGGTTAGTCCATTAAAACCTTTAATTGCAACTCTCCATTTCTTATTTGCTCTAAAGACACATAATCCTAAAATATTAACTGATAAAATTTTATAACCACCTATTAAAGCCCCCACAATGTGTCCAACTTCAAAAATAATAGCGTTAATTAAAACACCGACTACAATCGTAAGAATAGCAAATCCATATGCTTCTTTTTGAGTGTAAGTAAGGTCTCCTATTGCAGGACTAATAATTCTTAATCCAATAAATAATGCTATCAAAAGCATTACAAGGTAAACAAAGATACTTAATACATCTTCTTTTTTCATAATATCCCTCTTTCTAATAAGCCTCTTCATACATACGAAGTAGATCTTCATAAGTTAAAGAGCCTGTATAATGATAAATTGAACTTGTTTTGTTTTTTGTCGCGATTTTGGCTAAAGTCACTAAATCCTCTTTTTTAACGCCATAGTCGCGAAGTCTTATTTTAACATTTAAATGTATAAAATAATCACTAAGTTGTTGGATCCCTAATTTAGCTGTCTCAAGAGTATTTAAATTCGGGCCATCTATTTGGAGTACATTTTGTGCAAAAGAGTAGAATTTTGCAGTATCTTTTTCTAAATAATTACGCGCCCAAGGTCCCCACATTACAGCAAGACCAGCCCCATGTGCAACCGATGGATAAAGTGCGCTAATTGCATGTTCAAGAACATGTATTGGGAAAAAGCCATCTTTACCAATATTAGTAATTCCACAATGTGATAGAGAACTAAACAACATTAAACTAGCCCTTGCTTTTAAATTATTCTCATCTTCCATCAAAGCATAACCGACATTAATAACGCCTTTTAAAAGTCCTTCCGCAAGATAATCACTTACTTCAAATTCATCACTTTTATTAAAATATCTTTCTAACGTGTGCATTATTATGTCTACTATGCCCACAGCGGTTTGATAGATTGGTAATGATAAAGTGTATTTAGGATTACAAATAGCAAATGTTGGTCTATTTAAGTGGTGATTATATCCTTGTTTAAAGTTGTTTTTACTATCGCTAATAACAGCGCTGGTCGACATTTCACTACCTGCTGCAGCATGTGTTAATATTACTCCGACAGGTAGAGCTGTTGTGGGTTTATAAGTATGATTAAATAAATTTAGAGGATCTCCATCATAAAAATAAGAACAGGCAATTCCTTTAGCAACATCAATAACAGATCCACCTCCAATTGCAAGAATAAAATTAGGTTCAAAACCTTTTGCGATTTTGACGCCTTCTCTTACAAAATGTATTTCTGGATTAGGAGTAATGCCTTTATATATTTGATATTCTATTTCTTTTTCATTAAGTAGATCTGTTACGATTTTTAATAAACCGCTTTTAATTACAGATTTTTGACCAATTAAAATTAACACTTTTTTTACATTAAGCGTTTGTAAAATGTCGGCTATTTTATATTCTTGATCTTCGCCAAAAAATAACTTCGTGGGGATTTGAAAAATAAAGTTATTCATTTTGTTTCCTATAATACCTTTGTATTACTCTTTCTATACTACCTTCAAAGAAATTAATTAAACGATCGATAACACTAAGTGGTGCTTCCTCCTGGGTTCCATCAATCCATTGCATAACAATGTTTGCAAAGCCCGCACTATAGAAAGATGATAAAAACCTTGCTTCTTCTTCGTTTAATTTTTTATTCGAATCTATCACATTGATTTCGGTTAGTAACACATTATAAAACACATTATTAAAAAAGGCATCTAATAAATCATGCCCTGCACTTTGTGCAGTATTATTAATAAATTGACGATTATTTATAATGTAATTGAAAATTTCATCAAGTGCTTTCTCCCATGTAAAAACACTATCTAAATTCGGTATTTTTTCATTAATATATACATCTGCAAGTAACTCATAAATATCACGGTAATGATAATAAAAAGTTTGTCGGTTTATACCGCACGCAGAAGCGAGCCTTTTTACCGTTATTGTATCTAGAGGCTCATTTGCCAAAAATTGTTTAAGTTGTAAACGTAATTTTACCTGTGTTTTCATAAAATTAACTTTGCCCTTTATTTAAACAGATTGCAATTCTTGCACCTATTTTCGCGTTATTTATAATCAGTGCTTCATTTATATATTGGGAGCGCCCTTTTGAAAGTTCGTTAATTTTACTTAGTAAAAATGGTGTTTCTTCTTTTCCTTTGATTCCTTTTTTCTTTGCTTCTTTTAAGGCTAACATTATTAGATTTTCTGCTTCTTCTAAGGTAAATGAAGCTTCTTTTGGAACTGGATTACATACAAGTATTGCCTGAGGCAAGCCTAACTTAATTTGATGAGCATAGATTGCCGCCGCTTCTTCAGCAGAATTTACTTTATGCGTTACATTAAAATTACTAGTTGGCGTATAAAAAAGTGGTAATTTGCTAGTTTTATAACCTATAACTGGGACACCCTTGGTTTCAAGATATTCTACCGTTTTAGCTACATCTAAAATTGCTTTAGGACCTGCACACACTGTTATTATTTGTGTTTTTTCTAGTTCGTCCAAATCAGCAGATATATCAAATGTCGTTTCAGCATTTCGATGAACACCACCAATCCCACCAGTTACAAAAACGTCTATACCAGCTTTTTTTGCTAAATTGATTGATGCTGCTACCGTAGTAGAACCCCATCTCTTATTCAAAGAGACATATGCTAAATCTCTAAGAGAACATTTAATTACATCTTCTCTTTTACCAAATTCAATAATTTCTTCTTTAGTCAAACCTACGACAATTTCGCCTTCAATTATTCCAATTGTAGCTGGAATCGCACCTTCTTTTCTGATCGTTTCTTCAACCTCTAAAGCAATTTCAATGTTTCGAGGATACGGCATTCCGTGACTTATAATAGTTGTTTCTAAGGCTACTAAAGGCCTTTTATTTTTTAAAGCTTCTCTTACTTCTTCATTAAATCTAATTTTCATTATACTTCACTCCTTTTTCGTCCATACCTGTAACCAAAATTACATAAATGATAATAATAAATATGTTAATCAAAACAAGTTGAATAACATTAGCAGTACCAATATATTTATAGTAAATATTAAATAAGTCTAATCTTAAAAATCCTGCAATTAAAACAATAGATAAGGTCGCAGTAAATATTGTTATAAATAGTGTAAGTCGATATTTTGTAAACGGCAAACACGTCCTAAAAAGAATTACAAAACTAAATAGCGACATCGTAAGTGTTGCCATCGTTCTAGCAGTTTCATCAAATACATATGTAGTACCAGGTTGTCGCTGTTCAATACTTTGAAGTAAGAAGATTAATATAACCGCAATAACTATACTAATTGCCCCTGGTAAGGCCTTTAAGACAACGTTGCCCATGAAGGAACCTTTAATTTTGTCCATATTTGGTTGAAGGGAAATAAAGAAGGCCGGCATTCCAATCGCCCCAATTTCCCATATATACATATTTTGGGTAGTAAAGGGATAAACAATTTTCGCTCCTGCTGGTCCTAAAATTGCTGTAATTAAAAACATGGTCGACATAATAATACTAAATAACGTTTTCCCTAAGAAAAGCGACCATGTTAATTGTAGGTTATTAATCGCCCTTCGCCCTTCATCTACAATTGAAGGTAAAACATCAAAGTTTTGCTCAATAATTAAATGACTTGCTCCCCTTGCGGCCCCACTACCTTCAGCCATCGCAATCGAACAATCCGCTGCTTTTAAAGCTAGAATATCATTAACCCCATCCCCAATCATTGCAACAATTTGTCCCTCTGATTGTAGTTGTCGAATAATCATTTCTTTTTGCTCGGGTGTAACCCGACCAAAAACACTATATTGCGAAGCGTGACGAATTAGTTCCTCATCGCTCATTGATGAAACATCAAGCGGATGATCAGCCCCAACAACTCCGCAAGTTTTACTAATTTGACCAACAGTAACAGCGTCATCACCTGAAATAATCTTAATTTTAACGCCGTTATTTTCAAACCACCTAATGGTTTCTATTGCTTCGGGGCGAATGTGGTCTTCTAAAATAATAAGTGCAACTGGTTTTAATCCCTTTGGACAACGTTCGCCACGAAGTGATTTTTTTGTATGTGCAAGTGTTAAGACCCTAAATCCTTTACTGCTATATTCTTCGATTTTATGTTTGATTAAAGCCATTTCTTTTGCGCTTAATATATATTGAGCTGCGCCCAAAACATAGGAATCGTTTTTTCTAAATTGAACCGCAGAAAACTTACTATGACTGGAAAAATGAATAACTTTACTCACCTCTAATGGTTCGTTAGTTTTAAAATAATTTTTTAGTGCTTCTGCTGTCGCATTGCTATCCGAATTAGCTAAAAAGAAGCTTCCTAAAATTAGATTCATATCTTCTTTTTCGTATTCATCGAATTTATATACATCTTTAACGCTCATTGTTCCATCAGTTAAAGTTCCTGTTTTATCTAAACAAAGAACATCAACACGAGCCAGCATTTCAATAGAATACATTTCTTGAACTAATGTTCTTTTCTTGCCAAGTCGAATTACACTTACCGCAAGAGTCATACTAGTTAATAAATACATTCCTGAAGGGATCATACTTACTAGTGATCCAGAAACACTTTTTACATTTTGAATTAAGGTTGCGTTTTGAACAAAGTTGGTAAGAATCATTAAAAGTCCAATAATAATTACAAAAATGCCAATGACTTTAAATAATTGATTAATTGAAGCTAATAATTGTGATTTAGGTCGCTTAAATGCCCTTGCTTTAGTTTGAAGCGTTTGAGCATATCTAGCTTTCCCGACCCGATCAACTAGTACATGAGCATATCCACTAGTAACAAAAGAACCTGACAAAATATAGTCACCTTCGTTTTTATCAATGTGCTCACTTTCACCAGTTAGTAGCGATTCATTTACCTTCAAACTGCCACTTAATAAAACGCCATCAACAGAAACTTGATCACCCAGTTTTAAAATTAAAATATCATCTAAAACAATATGATCGGAATCAATTTCAATTTCTTCACCATTTCGAACAACTAAATTTGTTTGTTTTGAAAGGATAGATAATTTTTCTAATGTTCTTCTAGCACGAATATCTTGAATAAAACCGATTAATATATTTGCAGCTAAAATAACTAAAAAGAAAAGTCCACTAAAGTAGCGTACCGCTATCATCGCAGCGGCTATACCATATAAAAGGATATTAAAAAACGAAAGGAAATTTTGCTTAAAGATTTCCCACCCTGTTTTTGTAATAGCTTCGCGAACCTTATTACTTAAACCTTGTTTGTTACGAAGTTCTACTTGTGCTGTTGATAAACCTGTTTCTTTAGCAACGTTAAAGCGTTCAGCTTTGCTGAACCTACTTTCGACTCGACGAATTTTCTCAGTTGCGGATCTTTTCATAATGTTAATTTATATATTCTTATTCATTATACAATAAAACCAAACACTATGTGCTTGGTTTTTTTACATTGTCTAATATTTTTAGTTTGTTTACTTATCTTCAAATTTATATTTAAGTAAATATGTGTGCTCTTCACCCACTTTTATCATTCTATATTCTTTTTTAGGGTATGGAGACATTGCAGGCTCTAATCCAAGAACATAATTATTCTTTTGCATACATTTCCATTGAACCATAAAAGGGAGTTTTTCTTGATCCCACCCAATATTTAACTTGTACTTGTTGTTTTCTATCGAGACGTGTTCTTTGGTTCCTTTGTTTATTTTGTGCATATAAACCATTTCATCAATGTTTGAACTCGGTTTATCAAAAACATTAAATTGTTCTGTTGTTGAATTGCTCGAAATCATATATGTTTCTTCTTTATCAATATTTAAATTACTCTTTTCAGAAAATAATGGATAAGCGATATTGTGATGATACATAATCATATATTCATCATCTTTAAGCCCTTCATTTAACACAATATCCTTAAGTGTAAAACTTGGATCGTTCTACTTAATTGTGATTGTCCTTTTTACAACTAATCTACTGCCAAACAGGGCTGTAATTTCCATTTTCCCACTTATTTCTAAACAAAGTTCTCCGTTTTTTTCAATTGTTTCTATTATTAAATCAGTAGCTGGGGTCAATGTATATGTGCCGTGTTGAATAATGGTTTTCTTTCCTCTTTTCAGGACCCATAACATTATCTAAACCACAAGTAAGAAGAAAGCCGCCTATAAACGTAGACCAATAGGATTCAACTCCCATACTCCCTAAATGAAGCGGATTAACTGGACCATTAGGACTAATATATGCAATATTTTCGCCTTTATATTCTAGGCGATAAATATCCATACCACGATCTGGAAGAATATGCATAGTAAAGAGATTGTTATGAGCAATAATTACATCCATTCCTTTTGCTTTACCTTCTGTGAAGGTGAGTTTGGTTGCACCTAAAGCATCTCTTAGATTTGAAAAATAGTCTTTATTCATAATTATCCTCCATTTATTTGTATTATTCAGTTCTTAAGGCTTCCACAGGATTCTTACGAGCTGCCGCAATACTTGGAATTAGTCCTGCTAATATCGTTAGGCCTACGTTAAGAGCTACTAAAAATACAGCTGTGAGCGGTGCTAAATCCGCAATCTTTCCAATATTTTCTCCAGGGAACGCATTATTTAAAATCATATTTAAAGGAATTGTAATTAAATAAGCAACTATAACACCTATAAGCCCTGCAATCAAACCAATAATAAAAGTCTCTGCTTCAAATAGTCTAGTTACGTCTTTTTTACGAGCACCCAGTGCTCTTAATACACCTATCTCTTTTGTTCTTTCTATAACAGAAATATAAGTGATAATTGCAATCAATAATCCAGAAACCACCAAGGAAATGCTTGTAAAAACTAATAAAACTATAGTTACAATATTGACCAATGTTGCTAGTGAATCTGTCAATGTAGAAACTGAATCAAAATACTTAATTTGTTCTAATGGGTTTTCTTCGTTGTATTTATCCATTTTGTTACGAATTACTTTTTTAGAATTTGCGTCCTTAGGAAATATTGCAATTGATTCTACTAAAGAATACATCGAATCAATAGCAGCTTTAATAAACGTTCCTCCTTCAGTACTAGTATCTATATCTTCAAATGTTGCTCCATAAAATTTTGCCGAATTTAAAAAGACCTGAAATGATATTGTTCCTGTTGGATTTCCAGAATCTGTAAATGGTGAGTAAAAATTAATCACATTTTGAAGAGCGTTTGCCATTTCGGCTTCGCTCATTTCCCTAATTTCATCCATTGTTTTCGTACTAGCGATATTATTACTAAAACTTTTCCCAATTTCGCTGTTGACGTTTCTATCTTTCATGACTTCAACTAAGTCGCGATGATACTTTAGTCCTGGGGATAATAAACTTATTCTTGTTTCGCGTTTTGGTCTTAAAATACCAACAATTTCAAGCTCTATTCCAATTTCGGGATCATTAAACATACTTTCAATTTCTCCCCAACGAACTCGATATTTTTCTATATTTGTTGTTCCTGTTTCTGAAAATTTATTTTCAACTTCTACATCTTCGGCTGGATAACGCAAATAATAATCATCATGATCAATTAGTTTATATTTTTTCCCAATTAGGTCAGTAAAATCAATTTCTTTAATTGTTGAAGCACCAGTATTTAATACACCAATATCACTTAATGTTTGAAACGAGATTCTATTATAACTATCAATCATTAAAACAGCTTCGTTAATATTTGTAGGAAAGCGCGATGTTTCTCCAATTAAATCATAAGTTTCTAACATAAACTCTTCATCACCAACGAGAGGACTAAATGTTCCTGAAGGAATCGCGCTAAAATAACCAAAACTCGTATTTCCTACTGTTTGAACATTTCCATTTGGTCGTCTTGTTATAAGATTACTTCTTGTCATATAGTTAACTATTACGCTAGATGCAAGTCCATCTTCTTCAAAGCCTCTGACCATATTGATGTATTCTTCGTTTATATCATTAAAATATAATTTTAAACCCGACTCGCTTGTATCGTATTCATCATAAACAAACACTTTTTCATCATCAGGGTATTTTTCGCGATTTACTTTATAGTCATCTAGACTTGTTGATATCTCAAAAGAGCTTGACATAACAGCGATTGGATAACCGACCATAACAGATGATTCAATCCGATCAATATAATTTGAAAAACCATTTGAAACAGAACTAATTAGAGCAACTCCTATAATACCTAAAGAACCTGCAACTGATGTCAACACAGTTCTTCCTTTTTTAGTAATTAAGTTTTTAAAAGAGTTTTTAAGTGCGGTAAAAAAAGACATTGAGGTTTTATTATTGCTTAATTCTCCTTCTTTTTCTGTTTTAGTTTCTAGCGGTGGATTGCTATCACTTGTAATTACCCCATCAAGCATCCTAATAACTCTATCACTATATTTTTTAGCAATATTTTCGTTATGAGTTACCATTATAACGAGTTTAGTTTTACTAATTTCTTTTATAATATCCATTATTTGTTCACTTGTTTTTGAGTCGAGAGCTCCTGTTGGTTCGTCTGCAAGAATAATATCAGGGTCATTAACAATTGCTCTAGCGATTGCAACTCGTTGCATTTGACCGCCCGATAATTTAGTAACGTCTTTATATATTTCATCAGTTAGACCAACGCTTTTAAGTGTTTCTATTGCTTTTGCTCTTCTTTCTTTTGGACTCATTCCAGTTAAAGTTAAGGAAAGTTCAACATTATCAACAACTGTTAAGTGCGGAATAAGGTTATATGATTGAAAAACAAAACCTACTCGATGGTTTCGATACGCATCCCAGTCTTTATCTTTGTATGTATTTGTAAATTGTCCATCAATTAAGAGATCTCCGCTAGTGTATAAATCTAATCCTCCGATAAGATTTAAAAGCGTTGTTTTCCCACAACCGCTTGGTCCTAAAATAGTCGCGAACTGATGGCGAGGAAAAACTAAATCAATTCCTTTTAAAACATGTAAAGGTTTTTTGTCAATATAATAGTCTTTATATATGTTTCTTAGTTCTAGCATAATGTCTTATTTCCTTACTTATAATTATAATCATTTTATATATTAAATAAAGAAAAAAGCTGATAACATTTATCAGCTTTTTTAAGATTAGCTTAGATTTATTCTACTTCGAAATCTGCAATATCCCATTCAGTTAGATCAAACTCACCATTGTCATCAAGAACGGCAAAACCCAAATTATCACCAAAGTAATAGTAGGGAGCGTATTCTGTCCAATCGAATGTTCGACCTTCTTCTGGAACGTAATGTTGTGCATTAGGTGGGGCATCTGGAAGCCAGTAGTGAAGGACATAACCTATTCTTACGAATAAGTTAGAGACAATTCCTTCTTCTATTACAACTAATGCTCCACCGACAAATCCAGGGTAACCACCATAATATTGTCCATCAATATAGACTGGTATTGGTGTAAGGACCCAGCTATCTAAAAGATAAATGGTTCCATCGGCCATAAGTTCGGCTTCGTATAATTTACCAAGTTGCCGGGTTCCTGCTTCAACATCAGCCATCCACTCTGGTTGTTGTGTTATTGCACCATACCAAGAATCATATCCATATTGTGAATTTGTTTTGCTATCAATCCAACGAGCACCACCACCGATATTGAATGTATTTTTGTATAGTGTGTCTGAATAGTTGATAAATTCAACGCCGTTGCCAAGAATACCACCATATTTATTTTGAACCGCAATAACATTTTCGCCTTCATGTTCAAGAGGTCTAATAACGGTGTTTTCTACTGTATCAGTACTTTGTGTTACTTCAACTTCGGTTGTTAATGGTCCTTCGCTTGTTGGTTCACTTCCAGGTTCTTCAGATACGGTTTCTGAAAAATAAACAAGGTTGTCTTTTTTTACGCCGGGATGTAGAATCCTTCCGCTAACTGGTTCACTAACTTCTTCGCTGCTATCTTCAACGATTTGTTCTTCGTCCCATGTATATGTGGTTGTATATGCAGCTTCTTGATGTAAAACATAGTTGTCATATCTTAAAACTAGGGCTTCTCCTTCAATTGTGATGTCAGCTGAAGAAATATCTTCTCTAGAGCCATCACCATCATACCATTGTTCATCAATCTGGCTTAATTGAGCATTAATTACTTCATCATTTGTTTCAATAAGAGCAACAAGTCCAGAAAGTTCATCACTATTTAAGAGTCTACTTTCTTCTCCATCTGCAGGTAAAGGTAGATCTGCTACAAAGTTTCCAAGCCTTGCATCATTGTTTCCAAAATAGAGTTTTTCCCAAGGCTTTCTA
>JAAYSA010000049.1 GCA_012518455.1 Erysipelotrichaceae bacterium
ACAAAAGATATGATTCTAAGAAAAGGTGCAATTTCAGCATATAAGGGTGAAAAACTTATTATTCCGCTTAATATGAGAGATGGCTGTATTATTGGAGTTGGAAAAGGAAATAAACTATTTAACAAAAGTGCACCTCACGGAGCAGGGCGCCTAATGTCAAGAAAAGAGGCGCTTAGAACACTAGACCTAGAAGATTTTAAGCGTGATATGGAGGGTATTTATTCAACCTCAGTTAATAGACATACTCTTGATGAAGCACCTATTGTTTATAAACCAACTGATATGATTATTGAGCACATTAAAGATACTGTTGATATAGTTAAAATTATTAAACCAATTTATAACTTTAAAGCTAAATAAAAGAAGAAAGGCCTCAACCCACGAGGAGTTGAGGCCTTTCCCCAAATATAATTAGAAAGATTAACTAAATTGATCATCAGTAATTTCCTTTAGATCTACTTTACCTAAAGCATTACATTGATTTAAGAGATAGTTTGCAATTTCCTCTCTTGAGGAAACTTTTTCTTTTAGTTCGCTATAGAGGACAGGGGCACTAAAAAGAACAACATTATCTTTTTGTCTAAGATAAGAAGTATAAATACTTAAATCCATATTTCTTTTAAAACAAACTTCACAAAGCATAACAAAACCATTATAAAAATGAGTCATTTTATCAAGATAGCCTTGATTACTATCTTCAGGGAAAATAACGATATTTTCGTTATTATTTAAGACTTCCATACTTTCTCTTAGGGTTATTTTAAAACGGTGATCTTGATAGGTTGAGATAAGACGAAGTCCTTTATAAAACATATAAGTTAGAGGACTAGCAAGTAAACAAAAAAGGCGTGCTAGATGAATATTCCAACCTTTCTTTTGGTGATAGTAAATTTGAGTTTGGTAACGCCACAATTCTTTAAAGGAAGTATTCATATGATGGGTTCCCCACATTCTTAAGGGGAACTGAGCATAAATTTCAAGTGTTAAGGGGCCGTAGGCTCCAACGTGATTAGATAAAACAACACTTTTAGTTTCTGGTTGTTTACCAAAAAAAACAAAGCGGGGTCTTTTGATTTTAAGTTTTAAGACACGTTTTAGGTTTCGATACCATAGTTTACGGTCCTGACGAAACTTTTTAAGTTTAGCTTTTCTTTCTTCTCTACCCATATTAACCTCACGTTCATAATAACATAAAATGTTAAATTAAATGAAATAATTACTTTTTGTTAATTTTTTAAATGTAATTACTATTATAAGTAAATCTTTTGCTTTTAAAAGCAAATTAATATAGTATGCATTTATAGAATTGGAGAAACATATGCCTGATTACTTATATGTTCTTATTGGTTTATCGATTATATTTATTGCTAGTACCCTAGGTTCTGCTGTTGTTTTCTTTTATCGAAAAAAAGAGTTTTCTCCTAAAGTAACGAAGATATTAACGGGATTTGCTGCAGGTGTGATGTTTAGTGCCTCCTTTTTCTCGCTAATACTGCCTGCTTTAGAAAGTGAAGGCACATATAAACTGCCCCTTCCTTTAATTGTAGGCATCTCCGTTCTTCTTGGCGCAGGTTTTCTTTGGCTTATTGATAAATTAGTTCCTCATATTCACGCCAAAGGAAAAGAAGAGGAAGGTATTCCTACTAAAAGATTATCTAAAACTGCTAAGCTCGTTTTAGCAGTTACAATCCATAACATCCCCGAAGGCTTAGCAGTCGGTATTGCTTTTGGTGTTGCTCTAGCTAGTGGAGGCGGCAATTTAATGCTAGGAGGTTTACTTCTTGCAATTGGAATTGCAATTCAAAATATGCCTGAGACGGCAATTATTGCGCTACCTTTAAAAGCTGAGACTGGCTCATCTACTAAAGCTTTCTTTTTAGCGATGCTAACTGGTGCGATTGAACCAGTCGCAGGTCTAATTGGATTAGTATTAGCTATGCAAATTAGCGCCATAATGCCTTGGGTTCTTGCTTTTGCAGCAGGCTGTATGATTTATGTAGTAGCAGAAGAAATGATACCTGATATGCATAGCGAAGGTCATGATCATAATGGTGTATGGTCATTTATGCTTGGCTTTGTAATTATGATGGTTCTTGATATGTTTCAAATCTAAATATTAAATATTATTAGTGACAATTAATTGTCACTAATAATACATTTTAGTATCAAAAATTTATTAATAAAAATTGTTATATTTGCGTAAAAAAATCTTTTTTTACCCCTATATAATTTAGTAAACTAAAATTATAGGAAATTAAATCAAACAATCATATAGGGGAAACAATATGAAAAACAAGCAAACAATTTTCTTTTTGCGATCCTTTTACTTCTTGTAACATCATGCTCTTGTAGGCCTTTACCGCCGAGTGAATCTAGTGAAGAACCAACAAGTATTACAACAAGTGAGGACCCAACAAGTGAAGTGCCTCCAAGTAGCATAGATCCGCCAAGTAGCGAAGATCCTCCAAGTAGCGAAG
>JAAYSA010000008.1 GCA_012518455.1 Erysipelotrichaceae bacterium
CATTTTTGTAGGTTATTCATTTCTTGTTCAATATAAATAAGAAACTTTATAACAAACAAAACTATTCACTTATTAACCAACTTTATTAACTTATTATTTGCAAAAATAGCCTAAATATAACAAAAAAAGAGGAATTTATGCGAAAATACCCCTTACTTAGTAAAAAATGCCACGGATAACCGTAGCATTTTGTTAACATTACAGTGGCGTCCCCAGAGCGATTCGAACGCCCGACCCACAGCTTAGAAGGCTGTTGCTCTATCCAGCTGAGCTATGGGGACATTGCTTAACTATCATACAACAAAAGATGTAAAAAAGGTATAAAAAATCACTTTTCTTCTTTAAAGTGCTCAATTATTGCTTTAGCTACTTCAGAGGGGACAATTTGACTTAATTCTTCTAACGATGCTTTTTTTAATAGTTCAATCGTAGGATAAGCACTTAATATCGCCTCTTTTCTTTTTGGACCAAGGCCTTTAATATTATTTAGTGAACTCGTAAAGAAACTCTTTTTCCTTCTTCTACGGTGTGAAGTAATCGCATAGCGATGAACTTCATCTTGCATTTTCATTAAGAAAAAGAATAAGGGACTTTTTTTATCCAGTTCTACGACCTCTTCATCTCCAGTTAATAAACTTTCAGTTTGATGACGCTCATTTTTAACTAGACTTACAACTCTAAAAGGTAAATTCATTTCTTCTTTTACTTTTTTTGCAACGCGAAGTTGCCCAATTCCTCCATCAACAATAACTAAATCAGGAAGTGAGGCTTCTTCACTTAGTTTTCGTTTATAGTGACGGCTCATAACTTCACGTAAAGAAGTGTAATCATCTTTAGCGATTTCTTCATCTAGATTATATTTTCTATAAAGCTTTTTAGTCCCAACACCGTTAATAAAACTAACCAACACACCTAAGCCACTTGCGCCAGAAATATGTGCATTATCAAATAGATCAATATGCTTAGGATAGGCTGCATCAACAAGAGATCCAAGTTCTTCTAAAATAGTCGTTTTTTTGGCATCACTTGGTGTTGAAGTTAGATAAGTATTAAGGTGTTCAACAACATTTTTTTGGCCTAGATTTATTAACTCTTTTTTTAGCCCGCTTTTAGGATTAATAATTTTAGCTTTTAAAACTAGTGAAAGGGCATCTTTTACCTCATCATTGGCTATTAGAATTTGTTTAGGAACAAGCTTATTTTGGTAGTACTGACGAATTAATTGAGAAATCAATTCGCTTTGCTCTCCAAAGTCAAAAACAACAAAATCATCACGACCTAAAAGGCGCCCTCCGCGATAAATTAAGACGTTAAGAGCAAGATAGCCATCGCGAGAGCTATATGAGAAAACGTCTTTATCAATTTTATCACTAATTTCACTGAATTGCTGGGCAATGACATGATCAATTGAAGCGATGATTTCTTTATACTCGTTTGCTTGTTCAAACTGCCATTTTTCACTTGCTTCTTGCATTTTCGCGGTGAATTTGTCACGAACTTCTTTTACATCACCTTCTAAAAAGTTGATAATTTTCTTTCTAACTTCTTCATTTTGTTCTTCGTTTATATTTTTAAAACAATAGCCTAAACATTGGTCTAGATGATAGTAAAGGCATGGTGTTTTAGGTAGTCTTTTACATTTTTTTGTTGGATAGATTTTATTTAATAATTGAACTACATCATAGGCATAAGTTGAACGAGGGAAAGGCCCAAAATAGCGATAATTTTTTGTCTTTGTATTACGAGTAATTTTAACGACTGGTTCTTTACTTAAGGACAAGGCAATATAGGGATAATGACTATCATCACGAAGCATAATGTTATAGCGAGGATAGTGCGTTTGAATTAGATTCATCTCTAAAATTAGTGCTTCTTTTTCTGTTTTTGTAAGGATTAAATCGAGATCTTCAACTCGCTTAACCATTGATGCGACTTTACCTTCTTGCGGGCGAGAAAAATATTGGCTTACACGCTTAAATAAATCACGCGCTTTACCAATATAGATAATCTTTTTATTCTTATCTTTAAATAAATATACGCCTGGACTATGAGGCAGTCTTTGTAATTTGTTTTTTAATATTTCACTCATTTAAAATTGACGATTGTCGCCCCTCCACCGCCGTCAGTTGGTCCAGCAAGATGATAATTATCAACAAAAGAAAGTGTTTTTAAATAGTTATGAACTGCACTACGCAAGGCTCCGCTACCAAAGCCATGAATAATTCGAACTGATTTATAGTGCTTTAGCAATGCTTTATCTAAATAAGACCGTAAATTAGCTAAGGCTTCTTCTACTCTTTGACCAATTAGGTTTATTTCTTGCGGAACACTTTGTTCAAGTTTGGGTGTTAGAATAACCGGTGATGTTTTAGGTTTTTTACGGACTACATCATCTTTTTCAACTGCTAAAAGATGATTTAATTTTGCATTAATAATTCGGCCGCCTTCTGTTCTAATACGAACATTTTGACCTTTTATTTCAATTACTTCGCCGCTTATTCCTAAGCCTTTAACGGTAGCATAATCGCCTATTTGACCGCTAAATGGCGGTGTTTCAACAACTTTTTCTTCTTGAAGAGCACCAGCTTTTTCTCTTAAAGCAATAATTTCATGAGGTTTAAGATTATCTTCATGTGCTTTTTTAATTAATAGACTTAACTCTTGTTCGACTTCTTCGATTCTTTCTGCTACTTTTTCTTGTACTTGTGAAGAAATAGTGTTTTTAACATTAGTAAGTTCTTCGTTTAACTTCGCTTGTTTTCTAAGTTCAAGGTTAAGTTTATTTTCTTGAACTTTTAGTACATCTTTTAGTTTTTCGTTTTCGCTAATTTGATTGCTGAGTTCGCTTAAAAGTTCATCAACTGATAAATGTTTTTGGCCTAAAATCGATTCTTTTGCGTAGTCAATTAACTCTTTTTTAATGCCGTATCGTTCTGCGACAACAAGACCATAACTTTTACCTGGTAAACCTTGACGGAATTTATAAAGTGGGACGAGAGCTTTCTCATCAAAAAGCATAGAAGCATTAACAGCCCCTTTATTTGACGATGCAAAGGTTTTTAGTGCGCTATAGTGACTTGAAACAACACTAAGAACACCAATTTTAAGAAGATGATGACAAACTGAAAAAGCAAGTGCTTCTCCTTCTTTTGGATCTGTTCCAGTTCCTAGCTCATCAAGTAATATAAGGTCTTTAGGTGTAGCATTATCTAAAATAAAGCTAACCTTTTGCATATGTCCAGAAAAAGTTGAAAGATTATCACTTAAAGACTGTGCATCACCAATATCAGCATATATGTTATTAAAAAAGCCTAAGATTGGTTTTTTACTAACTGGTAGCATTAAACCCATTTGATTCATTAATACAAGTAAACCAATTGTTTTTAAGACAACAGTTTTCCCTCCTGCATTAGGGCCAGAAATAATAATAAGTCGCATATCTTCGCTAAATTCAAAAGTGTTTGCAACTACTTTATGTGGTTCTATTAAGGGGTGACGAGCATTAATTAAACTAATTTCTTGTTTATTACTAATAGAGGCAACATAGCCATCAATATGCTCCCCGTAAGAAGCTTTTGCAAATAAAAAATCAAGTTCACCAATTTTAATATTATTAATGCGAAGCGGGACTTCTTCTTTAGCAACTTCTCTACTTAGTAGAGCTAAAAGGCGTGCAATTTCCATTCGTTCTTCGTTAAAAAGCGATAAAAGCTCATTATTTAAAGCGACTATTTCACTAGGTTCAATAAAAACAGTTTGACCAGATGCACTTATATCATGAATAATACCTGGCACATTATATTTATCACTTACTTTAATTGGCAGAACATAGTGACCATCTCGAAGCGTAATATTACTACCTGTTGTAAGATCTTGATAGGTTTCCATTAGTCTTTCAGTCGTCTTTTTAATCTTATTTTCAGATGATTTAATTCGTTGACGAATTTTACCTAATATAGGACTAGCATCATCATAAATTGTTAGACGCGTAGAAATAATCTTACTAATTTTATCTTCAAGTTTTCCTAAATCACTAAAAGAGTCAATATAGGTTTTAAGTAAAGGAAAAGTTTCAACTTTTTCTTTCATAAAATCAACGATTTTCTTAACCATCTTTATATCATTTAAGATACGATCAAATTCATTAATTGTTAGCGATCCACCCTTTTTAACAACATCTAAAAGTGGATCTAGATTAAGTGAATAAGATAATGGGGGTCGCTTATATTTAATAAAGAAAGCATAAGCTTCCTCTAACTCATCAAGAGCATCCTTTAATGAATTAACTTCACTAAAAGGCTCTAGCTTTTCAACCATTTCTTTTCCACGGTCCGTTAAAGCATAAGAAAGTAAGCTTTCTTTAATTTTATAAAACTCTAAACAATCTAAATGATTAAGCATAGTTTAATATTATCATAAAAAAACGATTGGTAATGTAATATACATTACAATTTTGAGATGATATGACTATAAAGACCTCAATTTTCATTAAAAAAACACCATTTATGGTAAAATAAAACCATGAATGAAAACGTAACCATAAAATTAAATAAACTTGAATGTGAAAACTTGATGAAAACTTATCAAAGTTTTGAAGTCACCAATAGTGGTGAATACATAATTTTTAGTGCTAAAATAGGCGATCTTCAAGTTTTTGTCTATGACAATAATAAAGATAAAGATGAATATAAGGTGCTTTTTCAAGGAGTAGGTGCAACAACTGAAGCAGAAAAATGGGGAACGCCACTTCAAAAAAAGCAAAAGAAAATTGATGAGCTTGTTTCCTATCTTTCAACTGATCCCCAAATCGGCAGCGATGAGGTAGGTTTTGGTGACTTCTTTGGTCCTTTAGTTGTCGTTGCAGCCTATTTTGATAATGAAACTGCTGATATTGTAAGTAAACTAGGTCTTAAAGATTCAAAAAAACTTGATGATAACTATATCTTAAGTGTTGGACCCTTACTTCTTAAGAAAGTAAAACACAAAGCTAACATCGTGCATAACGATAAATTTAATGCCCTAGTTAAAGATGGCTATAACATGAATAAAATGAAAGCAATGCTTCATATGAATGTTTTATCAATGCTAAAAGATGAAATTAAGAAAAATGTACCTGCTTTTATTGATGAATTTGCTTCTGAAGAATTATTTTATAGTTACCTAGGACCTAATCAAAAAGTAATTAAACCAATTACCTTTAAACAAAAAGGCGAAAGTTATTATCCAAGTATTGCTCTAGCAAGTGTTATTGCCCGCTATCTCTTTTTAGTAGAAATGAGCAAAATTAGTGCACGCTTTAAAGTAGAAATACCTTTAGGAGCAGGCAAAAAAGTTGATGAATTTGCTGCTTTATTTTTAGAAAAAAACGGCAAAGCCGCTTTAGATAAAATAACTAAACATAACTTTAAAAATTACGAACGTTTATTTAGTTCTTAGTGAAGTTAAAAAGTTAACAAAATATGGTGGAAGTTCGCTTGTTATGTGAACTTCTTTTTTTGTTGTTGGATGAATAAAAGCAAGTTCAGTAGCATGTAAAAGCTGTCCTTCACTAGCTTTTGCCTTCTTACTTGGTCCATAAATTTTATCTCTAACAATTGGATAACCAATGTAGGCAAAATGAACACGAATTTGATGTGTTCTTCCAGTAACTAAACTTGCTTCTACTAATGTATATTTCTCAAAGCGTTCAAGGACTCTAAATTTAGTAATTGCTTCTTTTCCATCATTTAGATTAACAGCCATTTTTTGCCTGTTTCTAGTATCTCGAGCAAGTGGAGCATGAATTTTACCAGCGTCTTCACGAATAACACCATAAACAAGCGCGGTATAAATTCTTTTTATCGTTCTTTCAGCAAATTGCTTTGAAACCCCTTGATGAGCTAAATCATTTTTACAAACTAAAATTAGACCCGATGTATCTTTATCAAGTCGATGGACAATACCAGGGCGTTTAACGCCGTTAATCCCACTTAAAGTGTCCCCGCAGTGAGCAAGGAGAGCATTAACTAAAGTACCCTCACTATGACCTCCAGCAGGATGGACAACCATCCCTTGTGGTTTGTTAATGACTAAAAAGTCATTATCTTCAAAGCAAACATCAAGAGGAATTTCTTCTTTTTCTAATGCTAGAGGTTCACTCTCTTTTAAGATATAAGAAATTTCATCACCCTCTTTTAAGCGATATGATGATTTACTGTCTTTTCCGTTTACTTTAATAAAACCTTCATCAATGAGCATTTGAAGATATGTTCTAGTATGCTCACTTAAAATTTCACGCATGACTTTGTCAAGGCGCTCGTTAATTTGATGAGGTTCAACTTTAAGTTTATTTACGTTCAACTTCGTCCTCTTTTACTTCGTTTATATCTTTTTCATTGACAGATTCTTCGCTTACTACTGTTTCTTTAACATCACCTTCAATTATTAATGGTACATCCCTTTTATTTCTTGCGATTTTATCTTCAATATATATAAGGACAACATAAGCAATAACGCCAAGAGTTAAACACATATCTGCAACATTAAAAGTAGGGAAAGACCAAGTACCAAAAGTAAAGGAAATAAAGTCCACTACTCCTTCTTCACCAGTAATTAAGCTGTAAAATGCACGGTCTATGAAATTTCCAAAAGTCCCAGCAATTATAATGGCAAAAATGATTTTCTGTGCTAAATCAAGTCGTTTTCTTGCATAAATTCGATAAGCAATCATAGCAGCTCCTGCTACCGCACTAAGGATGGCAAGAAAGACCATATTGCCTTGAAGAATAGAAAAAGCTGCCCCTGTATTTCTCTCTAATTTTAGTGTTAAAAAATCACCAATAATATGAACAATGCGGTTATCTGCTAAATGTTTTAGGGCAATTCCTTTAGTTAGTTGATCAAGAAAAACAAGAACAAAAATTAACCAGTAAAACGAATAGAAAACATCTTTTAATATTTTTTTAATTGACACTTTATAACTCCTTAATTACACTGTAGCATCTTGGACATAAATCTAAGTCTTCGTGCTTAATTGTATCATCACGATAGTTCCAACATCTTACACATTTTGTCGTATTCATTTTAAGAACTTCAACATCACCTGACTCTTTTAACGTTACTTTACTTACGACAAATAAACGTGCTAGTTCTTCTTTAGAAAGTGAAGCAAATTCATCTCGTAATTTGTCATTTTTAACATGAAGTTTTACTTCTGCTTCTTGGGCACTACCAATTAAGCCAGCACTTCTTGCTTTTTCTAAAGCAAGTAAAACTTGATCACGAACATCATTAAAAGCCTCGTAATCTTTTAAGATTTCTTCACTATATTTATGGGATTTTTTAGGGAAATCTAAAAGTTGAACATTTGCTTTATGTTCTTTTAAGGGAAGATGATCATATACTTCTTGCATTGTAAAAGTTAGTATTGGTGTTAAAAGACGCATAACAGTATCTACAACTTGATAGATAACACTTTGAACTGCTTTTCTTCTTACACTATCAAATTTTTCGCAGTAAAGAATATCTTTTGTAATATCTAGATAGAAACTAGACATATCATTTGTAAGGAAATTAACAATTGCGTTAACGCCTTGGGAAAAATCATAATTATCAAAATGAACAATAACGCTATTTTTAATATTTTCAAGTTTAGCAAGAATAAACTTATCAACAAGTTCAAATTCACTAAATTCTTTTAGTGCTTCTAGATCAAGTTCATGTTCTCCATCTTGTAGATTCCCAAGCATAAACTTAAAAGTATTACGGATTTTACGATAGATTTCTGCTACTTGTTTAACAATTCCTTCACTTAGCCTCGTATCTTCTTGATAAGTAACGGTTCCAGTCCAAAGGCGAAGGATATCAGCACCAAAAAAATTAGAAATCTTACTAGGATCAATGCCGTTACCTCTACTTTTACTCATTTTTTCCCAGTCTTCGTCCATTACAAAACCGTGTGTAACAACATGTTTATAAGGTGCTACTCCTTCGGTTGCAACACCAATAATAAGGGAAGAGTTAAACCAACCACGATATTGATCACTTCCTTCTAGGTAAAGATCACTAGGATAAGGTAAATTACGTCCACGTAGTACTGCAATACTTGAAGAACCGCTATCAAACCAAACATCCATAATGTCAGTTTCTTTACTAAATTTACCATTAGGTGATTTAGCATTTTTATAGCCTGGCGGAAGGAGATCTTTTACATCACTACTAAACCAAACATTACTGCCGTTTTTCCTAACTAATTCGATGATATGATTAAAAACCGCCTCTTCAAGAATTGGGCTTCCGTCTTCATTATAAATAATTGGAAGTGGGACACCCCAAACTCTTTGACGAGAAATACACCAATCTGCTCGATCTTTAACCATATTAATCATTCTTTGTTTTCCCCAAGAGGGTGTCCACTTAACACGCTCAATTTCGCTAAGTAATTTTTCTCTTATTGGCTCTAAAGTTGCAAACCATTGTGGCGTAGCTCTAAAAATTAAAGGCTTCCCTGTTCGCCAATCATGAGGGTAGCTATGTACAATTTCCTCACTATGAAGGAGAACTTTCGCCTTTTTTAGATCTTCTAAAATAACTTTATTTGCATCCTCATAAAATAGTCCTTCATATTGAAGGGCTTCGCTTGTCATAAAGCCCATGCTATTAACTGGACAAAGAACATCTAAACCATATTTTTGGCCAACATAATAGTCATCAAGCCCATGCCCTGGAGCAGTATGAACAGCCCCTGTACCAGCATCACTAGTAACGTGATCGCCTAATATAACTAGCGATTTTCTCTCATATAATGGGTGTTTTGTTGTAATGAATTCAAATTCTTTTCCTTTAAATTCTTTAATAGGTTTAAGTGGAGTTTCTAGTTTTTCACTAATTTTAGTTGCTAGTTCATTAAGTAAAACAAGACGACCAAATTTTGTTTCATACAATGTATAGGTAAAATCCGGATGAACACTAATTGCAAGGTTAGCAGGTAGTGTCCAGGGTGTCGTTGTCCAAATAACAAAGCTATCTTCCTTAGTTAAGACACCTTTTCCATCTAAAACAGGAAATTTAACAAAGATAGCAGGACTTGTTACATCTTGATATTCAATTTCAGCTTCTGCAAGAGCAGATTCACTGCTTGGTGACCAATATACTGGTTTTAGACCTCTAAAAATAAGACCATTTAAAGCCATTTTCTTAAAAACTTCAAGTTGATGAGCTTCATACTCAGACTGAAGTGTTAAATAAGGATTTTTAAAGTCACCCACGATGCCAAGTCGTCTAATTTGTTCTTTTTGAAGAGCAACTTGCGTATATGCGTATTTTTCACACAATTTTCTAAATTCTGCTACAGGCATTTTCTTACGGTCAACACCAGATTTAGTAACTTGATTTTCAATTGGTAGACCATGCGTGTCCCAGCCTAAAATAAACGGCGTATCAAAACCGCTCATATTTTTATAACGCACAACAAAGTCCTTTAAAATGCGGTTTAACATATGTCCGCAGTGGATATTCCCATTTGCATATGGGGGGCCGTCATGAAGAACATATGTTGGCGCACCTTTACGATTTTCTCGCATTAAAAGATAAAGATCTTCATCTTTCCATTTTTTAACTAAATCAGGTTCTTTTTGATTAAGCCTACCGCGCATTTCAAATGCGCTTTTTGGCATTAATAGAGTATCTTTAACATTCATTACACTCTTCCTCCTTATATTAATAAAAGCGTCCGCCTAAGGACGCTTGCACGTGGTACCACCTTAGTTCTATACATTTAATATATAGCACTCTTTTAGGATATAACGGTCCTATCCCGGACAAGTCTACATTATCGATTGTCACTCCGAAGTGATAGTTTAGTAAGTTATCATCCTAAGCTTACACTGTCCTTAGGTCGCTAGTAAGTAATTGTTACTAAACCGTGTCTTCATCATCGTTTTAGTTATTAATCAAAATCTTCTTCTAATGTTTTCTTTAAAAAATCAGGTAAAATATCGAATTCATGTTCATCTTTTAGTTCACCCTCTTCTTTACTTAGCGGTGTAACTTCATCACTAAATGTGGCAACTGGCCTAGTAAATGGGGTCATTGGAACATTTTGGAAATCGTATTCTTCTTCAAAGTCACTAGCAATTACTGAAACAAGTATTGCATCTTCTAGAAGTTCATTTAGGGCGACACCAAATTTAATATCGATGTTATGGCCACTTGTTTCAATAATCCAGTTAACGGTGTCTTGAGCTTCAAAAAGAGAAACATTAGTACCGCAAGTAACAGCAACAATAGCTTTTCTTGCACCTTTCATTGAAGCTTCTAGAAGCGGACTATTAATTGCGCTTTGGGCGGCCTGACGAGCTTTATCTTTGCCTGTTCCCATTCCAAAGCCAATAAGAGCAATTCCGCTATCTTTAAGTGTATTTTTTACGTCAGCATAGTCAAGGTTAATAACTGCTGGCATTAAAATTAAATCAACGACGGTTTTTACCGATTGAGCCAAAACCTTATCGCTATCGCTAAAGGCAGAACCAATTGGAGCATTACCGCTTACCATGAGTAGTTTATCATTACTTACTACGATAATACTATCAACAACATCCTTTAAATTATTTAAACCTTCAACGCTATTTGCAATGCGCTTTTTGCCTTCAAAGGTGAAAGGACGCGTAACAATTGCAACAGTCAAAGCCCCGTTTTGACGGGCAATTGAGGCAATTACTGGTGCTGCACCAGTCCCAGTGCCGCCCCCCATACCAGCTCCAATAAAGACAAGATCAGCTCCACGAACAATTCGTTCAATTTCTTCACGGCTTGCTTCAGCAGCCTGTTTTCCAACTGAAGGTTCACCTCCAGCCCCTAATCCATGTGTAATTTCTTCGCCTAAAACAAGACGATTACGAGCTTTTGAGGTAGCAAGAGCTTGTTTATCGGTATTTACTACCCAAAAATCAACAGAATCGATTTGATCATCAATCATTCTGTTTACTGCGTTATTGCCGGCACCACCGACACCAATAACGACTATTTTTGCAACGGGTTCAAAATTGTCTAATTCTACCATATAACTTTGCTCTCTTTCTAATCGCGAGTTAAGACTCCGACTTCACTACGTTCATCGCCTATATCAAGAATATACCTATTGTATACACGAAGTAAGCCAAGACACACTGCATAGCGGCTATTTCTAGCACCAATTGCTTTTAAATTAAGAATAAAAGTACGATCTTTTAAGGGGGAATGCTCTAATAAATGGTTAAAGCCATTAATTTGACTAGCACCTCCTGTAAAGTAGAGGGGATATAGCTCAAATAGATTACTTAAGCTTTGCGATGCTTCTAAAGAAGCAACCGCATCTTTTATTTTAGCATAATGTTCATTCATAAATGCTTCAATTACGCGATTTAGATCTTTTTGATATATTGGATGCTTTTGTCCGTACTCATTTACTTGATGAGCAATAGCTACTTTATAGTTACTTGCTCTATTATCATAGCCATACATATGTTTTAATTTATGGGCTTCTTCTAAAGTAAGTGATAATTCTTTTGCAATTCGTTCGGTTAAGTGGTCACCACCTAAATTAACGATACGGCTATAGAAAAGGCGATGATTACCAACAAGACTAATAGTTGTAGTTCTTGATCCATAATCAACAAGAAGATAATTTGGACTTGCATCTTTTTCTAGAGCAATTAATTCAGTAAGAGCGTAACTATCAACAAAAGTTTTAGTAACTTTTATACCTGCTGCTTGTACAACACTTAAATAGCGATTATATACCCAAAGGGGTAGTAAATGGACATAGCAATTAATAGCAATAAAACTACTAGTTTCGCCAATTGGAGAAACGACTGATGTTTTTTCATTGTCTAAAATATAGCGTTCAGGAACGATACTAATAATTGTTTTATTTGGATCAATTCGTTGTTTTCTTACTAAACTAAGGACATTTTTAATATCAATATGTTCAACTCGGAGTGTATTAGCTAAAACATTAGTTTGTTGGCTATCTGTATAGACTTCTAGGTTGATACTTGGAAGAGCTAAAATAACTTCATCAATTTTAATTTCAAGTTGAGTTGAAGCATCTTTTACTAATTTATTAATTGCTGCGATTAACTCATCTTGATTAATTATTTCCCCTTCGGTAACTGCTCCATCGACAAAAATCGTTCCTGCATAAAGGACGATTGGTTGACGTTCTAATTCATAGCCGACTAATAATTTAACGCTATTACTTGTTAATTCTAAAACGGTAATTGGGTTTCCCATCATTGCTCCTTAATATCGATATATCGATATAATTATAATAAATTGGACTAAAAATAACAACAAGATAGGAAAAAATA
>JAAYSA010000009.1 GCA_012518455.1 Erysipelotrichaceae bacterium
ATGGCACTGCTATTTAACGCTTATGAAGTAAGGGCAAAATTCCCCTCTAAACCAACTAAAGAAAGAGCAAGAAAAGTTAATCCAAGTGCTCTTTATGATCATTCGCATTTCCTTAATACATATGTTTATAACGGAGATGATTTAGGTGTTACCTATACTCCATCTAAATCAACCTTTAAACTTTGGGCACCTACTGCTAGTAGTGTTTCCCTTCTATTATTTAGAAGTGGTACTCCAAGTAGTGTCGTCCCAAATATTCTTCTTGATACTCCAAAAGCTGTTATTCCAATGACCTATTTTGGTCAAGGTGTTTATACTTGTGTAGTAGAAGAAGATCTTCATAACACCTACTATATGTACCGTGTTACTAATAGTTTAGGAACTAACGATGTCTGTGATCCATATGCAAAAGCAGTTGGAATTAACGGTGTTCGTTCACTTGTTTTAGACTTTAGTCAAACAGATCCACTTGGCTTTAGAAATCTTGAATTTCCAGTTTTAGAATCTCCAACCGATTTAATCGTTTATGAAATGCACATTCAAGACTTAACTCACGATGAAACTTGGACTGGACCTGAAGAAAAGCGCGGCAAATATCTTGGTGTTATTGAAGAAGGCACGACCTATACTGAAGGTTCAGTAACAGTAAGAACTGGTTTTGATCATATTAAAGAACTCGGTGTAAATGCTGTTCAAATTATGCCCTTTTACGATCAAGCAAACTACGAAGAGGCAAAAGATGGTGTTCCTGTTTCTTATAACTGGGGATATAACCCACTTAACTTTAATGCTCTTGAAGGTGCCTATAGCAGTGACCCTCGTCACGGCGAAGTCAGGGTTGGCGAATTTAAACAATTAGTACAAAAATTTGCTGAAAATGATATTCGTATCATTATGGACGTTGTCTATAACCACGTTAGTAGTTATAGTTCATCAAGTTTTCAAAAAGTTGTACCAAACTATTATTTCCGCTATAACGAAGACGGAACACTAAATAATGATTCAGGCGTTGGTAACGTTTTTGCTAGCGAAAGAGCAATGGCTCGCAATTTTATCGTTAATTCTGTAAAACATTGGGCAAGCGAATATCAAATTAAAGGTTTCCGTTTTGATTTAATGCAACTTATTCATACTGATACTTTACGAGCAGTAGAAGTTGCCCTAAAAGAAATAGATCCCTCGATCGTAATTTGGGGTGAACCCTGGAGTGCTGGTGGCTATTGGGGCGATATGGTTTATAGCCAATACTTAGGCGATACTAGTATTGCCCAATTTAACGATCAAGGTCGAAACGGCTTAAAAGGTGAAAATGATATTAAACAAAATAAACACTGGGGTTGGATTAGTAAAGGACCAGCTCATAATCAAGAAGACGCAAGTTTTATTAATCGAACAAAAGGCCTTATGGCAGGTATGATTGGTCAATACTATGATGAGTATGAAGATCGCACTAATCCTAAAAAGAATGTTCAATATGTTGGCTGTCATGATAACTATACAATTCATGACCAATTCCTTGCAAATTTTGGTTATAACAAGGATATGGCCCTAAGAACTTCAGTTGTAGCAACCTCAATTTTAATGACTAGTCAAGGTATTCCTTTCTTCCAAGGTGGAGATGAAATAGGTCGGACAAAACCTTTTAATCCAGAAACCAAAATTGCAAGAGAATTTATGGAAACTCATACCTATGAATGGCATGTAGGAGAAGACGGTAAATACTATAGCGGTAACTCTTATAACATTGGCTATGATACAAATAGTTATAAATGGGATGATAAGGTGAGCAATATTGAAATTTTCAATCGCTATAAAGAAATCATTGCTCTTCGTTTAAGCAAAAAAGGCTTTAGAATGAATACTGCAAATGAAATCAAAAGCAAAATGGGCTTTTTTGATAATCAACTGTTAAGTTATTCAACAATTGCCGCTTGGAATACATATCATTGTCAAGGTAGCGAAATTGGTGCTATTTATTATTTCCATATTGGTCGACTTGCAGAAAACGATACAACAAAAGAAACTATCGCTTTTACAGATGGATCATTTATAGTACTCTATGACTCTAAAAATGAACTAACTGGACAAACATTTAATGGTTCAAATATTGCTATTGAAAGATTACGTTCAGTAATTATAGAAAGAATCGGCTAATTTAAATCGCGATGAAAAGTGATAACCCTTTATATAAAAAACATCTAAACGAAGATATAGTCGCTGCCCCTTTTGGGCGGCGACTATTAGCAGCACTAATTGATTTACTTATTAGTGTTGCTTTTGCTTTTTTAACTTTTACAGTTTTTGAAAACATTTTTTATAACACTACAAAAGGAAGAGCAATTAATACTAACTTCTATAAAGTTAAAAAAGAATCTCTTCTTTACCATTGTAATGATGAGCGAGAACTTTTATTTCCCCTTCAAAAATATCAAGATCAAGAATTAGCTACAAGATGGTTTTACACGGTTGCAAATTTTAAAGGAGAACAATTTTTTATATACGAAAAATGTTCATTTTATAACGAATATGTAGCGTTTGACCTTGGTATCCATATTTATGAAGTTAATAGCGAATCTAGTCTTTATGTAAAAATAGTCGACGAAGAAGATAATGTCACCTACGCGGTAAAAGAAGGAGTAAGCAAAGAAAGTTTAGTCTCTTTTTGGGATAAAAAATATAATGAAGCTTTGCAAAATTTAACAAATATGCCTTTGTATCGTGAAGCTAATAAACCCTACCGCGATATATTCTTTTATGGTAGTTGGGGATCTTTTGTTATTGGTGCTATTCCGCCCTATTTAATTTTGCCGCTTATTTTTAAAAATGGTCTTACACTAGGAAAATACCTTTTTGGTATTGCGCTTTGTGATAAGAATGGTTATCAAATTAAAGCTAGACATGTCATTGTTCGCTATCTTGTTTATAGCGTTATTGAATTAGGAAGTGCCTTTCGAGCTCTTTTTATTCCACTTTTCTTATCAAGTGCAATTGTGACACTTGATAAACAAAATCGTGCTCCGCACGATATTGCAGCAGGAACGTATGCTTGTGATGCATATCAAAGTAAGATTTTTGCTTCAAAACAAGATCAAAGCGACTTTTATAGTCCTACTTTAAGAAAAGAAGATAAAGCAAATGTAAAATATTGGCAACTTCCTAAAAGAAAACCACGTAAAAAGACAAAAGAAGCATAGAAATATGCTAAAATAAATAAAAATAAATAGAAGGAGAAACGATGATGGGAACACCTCACATTAATGCCGCTAAAGGCGCATTTGCAAAAACAGTTTTAATGCCAGGAGATCCAAAAAGAGCTAAATGGATTGCAGAAACTTTTCTTCATGATGTTGAATTAGTTACAGATGTAAGAAATATCTTTGGCTATACAGGTTATACAAAAGATGGAAAAAAGGTATCAGTAATGGCAAGTGGAATGGGCTTACCTTCAATAGGTATTTATTCTTATGAACTTTATACTTATTACGATGTTGAAACAATTATTAGAGTTGGAACATGTGGAACTTATCAACCTCATATTAAGCTTTTTGATGTTTTAGTAGGAGTTGGTGCCTGTACCGATAGTAGCTGGGGAACCCAATACGGAGTTAGGGGAACATTTTCAGCTCTTGCAGACTTTGAGCTAGCTATGAAAGCCTACAATGCCTATAAAGCAAAAAACATTCCTGTCCATGCTGGCAACATTTTTTCAGCTGATGTTTTCTATGATATTGACAAAGATATGTGGAAAATGTGGGCTAAACTTGGTGTAATGGGCGTTGAAATGGAAAGTTATGGACTTTATTGTAATGCTGCCTACCTTGGCAAAAAAGCCCTCTGCTTATTAACAGTAACTGATAGTTTTATTGATCACTCAAGAAAAGCAACTGTTCAAGAGCGACAAGAAGGCCTAGCACATATGATTGAAGTGGCCCTTGAAATCGCTGAATAGTAGTATGTTTCTTATTACCTTAAAACCAATACATATATTAATTATTATTTTAAGTTCATTCGTTCTTATTGGTCTTTTTATTTTGCTAGTTCGTTATTTATATCGAAAGCGTCTAGTTAAGAAGAACTTACCAAAACTTTACTATAAGACAGTTAGAAAAGTAACGGATTATAATGATTATTACTTAATTAACTTATTTACTTTAACAATAGATACTAAAACTACTTTAGTTTATGATCACCTTCTTTTTGGCGACAAATATATTTATGTTATAAAAGATGTTCATTACATTGGAAAACTCCATGGTGAGAGAAAAGATCTTAGGTGGCGTCTAGTTTCTAAAAAAGACGGAAAAGAACAGTTTATAAATAATCCCGTTATTGCTAATGAATATTCAGTTGAAAAGCTGTCTTTAAGTACTGGAATTGATAAAGAAGTCTTTATTGGTATTGTTCTTTTTAATGATGATTGCGATATTTTTTCGATACAAAATGATATTAAAAACTCTTACATTATTAATCGAAAAGATTTAATGAAATTAATTAATGCAACCGAATCGCGAGACATTAGACCATTTAATAAACAGCAACTCCAAGGAATCGTTGAAGATATAGATAAATTAAATGAAAGAAAGGTTACAAAAAAAGCTAAAAAATGAACGAAAGATTAGATCAATTCATTCAAGAGTATCGTGATGCTAAGAAAAATTCTAGTAATTTCGTCCCATTTATGGTACTTTTTATTGCTCTAATTTCTTTGGTTGCTCTATTTTTAAATTATTTTACTCCGCTAGTTTTTCTAATAGCGGTCTTTTTTATTATTTTACCCTTTTATGCTATTTTTTTACTTTTAAAAGCCGATATTTCTAAAAAAAGTCTTTTTCAAAAACAAAAAGAATTTTTTAATATATATAAAAATAGTGCTTTAAAATTTATTTGGCGGCCCCTTTTCCCTGCGCGTCTTTTTCTTTTTGCCCTTTTAACAAGTATTGGAGTAACTAGCGTTGCCTATATAGTTTTTAGTATAACAATACCCCTTTTTGATAGCGAGGTCTTTAACGCTATTATGGAAATAAGTGAACAAATGCTAGCAACATCTACAAACACGACTCAAATTGTACAGTTAATTAGTGAAAAAGAAGCCGTTTTAGCACCATATATTATTACAAGTGCTGCTCTTTCTAGCGGCGCATTTTTACTATGTTCTTTGTTTGGTGTTGTTCGTTATTCATTTAATTTTTATTATAAATCGACATTTAATTTTGAATCTCGTTATCTAATTAATCGAGGCGGACGCTACTTTAAGGGTGAGTTTGCAAAAAAATACTTTTGGCCCTTTTTTATTAGAACAACAATTATTCCTCTTATACTTACAATTCTTGCTTTTGCAGGCGGAGTAGTTTTAGGATATTTTTTAAAATTCGATTTAGCACTTATTTTAATTCTTGCAGAAGGTTTTGCTCTTGTTGTCTATTTTATTTTTCTACCACACTTAAGCACTGTTATGCAGTCGCTTTATAACATGTATATGAATTTATATGGTGAACAAATAATAGATGAGGTCGTAACTGAAATAAAATCAACTATTGAAAGAGGTGGAGACCATAAAATAATGGGCTTTCCAAGTAGAGTAGATGTATACTTGAAATTTTTAGAAAGTTTAAAACTTACAATTAAACAAAAGAATAAAAAAGAATTAAGCGAAGAAGAAAAACAAAAAAGCGAACAAGAACTAGAGAAAATTGTCGTTGAATTAGAACAAGAACTTAATATTGATGAAGATGAGATTGAAAATATTTTTGAAGATAGCGATGACGAAAGCGATGAAAATAAATAAAAAAGCGAAGTGCGAACTTCGCTTTTTTAGTGCATTGTAAACAACTTAATAAATAAATGAATGATCGTAAATTTCGCCTGTTGTTAATGTTAGGCGTACTAAGTAGCGATTTCCTCGAACGAGAGGATTATTATAAATTGGTAATTGTCTATCTTTAATGGTGCGACCTTCTAGTAAGAGTATTTCACTAATTGGTGGATTTATGGTTGGATCTTCTGCACCATAATCAAAATTATGATAAAGGGCAATATGTTGAATTGCATTAGGTGCATCATCTTTTTGAAAAAGATGATAGTCGTTATAGATTGCAAACTTTAACCATTCTACTTGTTCAGTTGGTTCATCTAGATTTGAATCAGGATTAAATAGACCAGAAGTAAGTTCGCTAGTAAGATTTTCGCTTATAGGTTCCTCGCTTGTAGGTTCTTCACTTGTTGGTTCCTCGCTAGTGGGTTCTTCGCTAGTAGGATCTTCAGTTTCAAAGGGTGCTATTTCAACATTATTAATAAGAGAATAATGAGTTTCATTTAACCAAGAAGGAACTTGATACATAAAGAAGAGTTCGTGTGCTTTAATAAGTCCGTTAGTACGATCTTCAATTCGATAAACAATACTATTTACTTTATCTCTTTCGACTTGAACATTAAATTTGATAAGTTCAAAATCTTCAACATTTAATTCAAAAAATGATTCTAAAACTCGATTATATGCTTCCTCATTTAGCATATACCAGCCACCCTTATCAGTATCATAGCTAAATTCAGCAGGATCTAATTTTGACATATCAAAAACATTGTAATAGGTCTTAAGTGTATTAAAATTAGGTATATTATCAATCTCTTGCGATAAATTGTACTTTTGATAAAAATTATTTCCTAGATATTTATCATCTGTTGATGATTTTTCTTTATAGTAAACATCATAGCTACCAAAATCATCATAGATGTTATCAAAATAATAACTACTAATTTCAACTGGATTTAGAAAATTGCGTGACTTAGTAATAAATTTAAAGTCTTGCATAGTAATTGTTGCTTGAGCAAAAACATTGACACCAAGATCATGATTTACATGATCGCTTTGCACAGTATAAAAGTCAAAGTTGCGCTTATTTAAAGCGTTCTCAATACTTTCACCATCCGTAGGACCTTCACTTACTGTTGGAACCGAACAACCAGATAGTGATAATAATAAACTAATTAAGAGAATTGGTGTCTTTTTCATATTTTCACCTCATTAATATATTAACATATTAATTACATATTTAGTGCGTGTTTTTATAAACACACATAAAAAAGGGATGAAATATTCATCCCAATTTTATTTTAATGCAATACTTAATTATTTTTTAACAAGAGGTAATGCAACATGGGCACCAGTAACTAAGATGCCAAGAATTGAAGCAACACCGCCTAGAATTGCACCAACACCTAGTTGACTTCCACCAATTTCTTTAAGTGATTTAGTTGCAGTAATACCTAAAACGGTAACACTAAACTTAGCAGTACTAAGAATGGTGAAACAACCAACGGTTGATAAAATAAAGGCTACAATTAAGCCGATGCTGACAAAACCAGCGAGCTTTCCTTTGCCAAGTAGATTAAGAACTTGAACTACTAGAGCAAGGACTAATGGTAATAAGAACCCAACTACTGCTAAGAAGTTAAAGTTGAATTTACCAATGCTATGTTCGCCACCAAATGAAATTAATGAACCTTTAAGGGCCTCAACAACTTCACCATCATCATTTTTTAGAACAGCGCCATTTAAGAACATCATAAAGAAGACGACAACTGCTAAAAGAAGTGAAACATAGCCTAAAACTTGTAGTAATAATTTTTTATCTTTTGCTTTCATATTTGAATCCTTTCTTTATATTTTTAGTCAAACGACCGCATTTATTA
>JAAYSA010000050.1 GCA_012518455.1 Erysipelotrichaceae bacterium
ACATAAAGGATCATTTTACGCTCTACCGCAAAGCCCGCAAACTTATAAACAACTATTGATGATTGCAGGTTTTGAACGTTATTATCAAATTGCGCGTTGTTTCCGTGATGAGGATTTACGGGCTGACCGTCAACCAGATTTTACACAAATTGATATTGAAACAAGTTTTCTAACAATGGATGAATTTTTAGATATAATGGAAGGACTCTTACATCATATTTTTAAGAAAGTAGCATCATATGAAGTAAAACTTCCACTTAGACGTCTTTCTTATAAGGATGCAATGGAAAATTATGGATCAGATAAACCTGATACTAGATTTGAACTTAAAATTCGTGATATCAAGTTCGTTTTAGCATCTTCAAGTGCTAATTTATTTAAAGATCATGCTTTTATTAATACGATTGTTGTTCCAGGTGTAGCAAAAGCTACCTCAAGAAAAGCTCTTGATGAACTAAACTTAATTTCACAAAAATACAATATTCGTAGTGTTGGAAATCTTAAATTTAATGACGGTGACTTTAACGGCTCACTTGCAAAATTACTAACGGAAAAGGAAAAAAGCGATCTCGTTAAGTTACTTAACTTAAAAGAAGATGATCTTCTTATCGTTGCCTTTAGCAACGTAAAACGAGATGTTTTAACTGCTTTGGGTGCAATTAGGCTTCATTTTGCTAAACAACTTAATTTAATTGAGCCAGGCACATTTGATCTTTTATGGGTTTATCGCTTCCCTCTATTTAGTAAAGATAGCGTTACTGGTAAATTTGTTAGTGAACACCATCAATTTACGATGCCTCTTGATGAGCATCTTCATCTATTAGACACTGAACCTGAAAAGGTCCTATCGCAAGCTTATGACATTGTTATTAACGGTAATGAAGCTGGCGGTGGCTCAATGAGAATTTATGATCAAGATTTACAAGCGAAAATCTTTAATATTCTTGGTATGAGCGAAGAAGAAATCGCTAATACATTTGGCTATTTTATTGAAGCACTAAAATATGGCACCCCGCCTCATGGAGGGATTGCTTTTGGTCTTGACCGCTTAACGATGATTATTAGCGGTACTGATAATATTCGCGATGTTATTTCTTTCCCTAAAAATGTTGCAGCAGTTTGTCCAATGAGTGAAGAACCAGGACCAGTCTCAAAAGAACAACTTGATGAATTACACATCAAGATTAAAGAATAAAACATACATCTAAAGGAGGAATAGATATGTCAAAACCAATTTTACAAGCACCACTTTCAGTTAATGCAATACGTGCTCTTGTTATCGATGTAACAAACAAAGCTAATAGTGGTCACCCTGGAATGGCGATTGGAAGTGCGACGATTCTATACACACTTTTTACAAAATATCTTGTAGCTAATCCTGAAAAACCAGACTGGGTTAATCGCGATCGTTTTGTTTTAAGTGCTGGTCATGCAAGTGCTCTACTTTATTCGACACTTCATCTTGCAGGCTATAATATCACAATGGATGACTTAAAAGCATTCCGTCAATTAAATTCAATTACTCCTGGGCACCCAGAAGTAACTGATACTCCTGGCGTTGATGCAACAACTGGCCCACTTGGTCAAGGTTTAGCTCAAGCAGTTGGGATGGCTCTAGCAGAAGAGGCAATTCGAGCTCAACATCCTGAAGTACCGTTTTTTGGGCATTATACATATTGTTTAGTTGGTGATGGTTGTCTTCAAGAAGGTATCTCACAAGAAGCAATTTCTTTTGCAGGTAATCAAAAACTAAAAAAATTAATAGTTTTTTATGATGCTAACAAAGTTACTCTTGATGGACCTCTTGATTTATCTTTTAGTGAAGATGTTAAAAAACGCTTCCAAGCAAGTGGTTGGAATGTTTTAGTCGTTAAAAACGGTAATAATGTAAAAGATTTAACGCGTAAAATTGCTAGAGCACGTCGTTCAAAACAAAAACCAACGCTAATTATCGTTTCAACTATTATTGGCCAAGGTTCAAGAAAAGCAGGCACAAGTGCAGTGCATGGTAGCCCACTTGGTCAAGATGATGGATCATATGCAAAAGGCACATATAATTACCCCTACGCTCCATTTGAAATTCCAAATGAAGTCTATAGCGAATTTGCTTCGACATTTGGCGAACGTGCTAAAAAAGCAGAAAAAGATTGGGCTGACAAGATTGCTAATCTAGAAAATAGTAATAACCGCGCTTATAAAGCATTTATGGCCGCATTTACTGATAATAGTCACGAACTTATTTTTGATGAAATTCCTGAATATACGGATGGATTTAATGAATCTACAAGAAAAACAAGTGGCACAATTTTAAATATGGTTCATAACGAAGTTCCCTTTCTTATGGGAGGATCAGCTGACGTTGCTAGTTCAGTTATGACTAAAATTAGTGGTCTTAGCGGGACTGATTTCACTCCAGAAAATCGAGGCGGCCGAAATATTAACTTTGGTATCCGAGAAGCTGCAATGGCTGCAATCCAAAACGGGATGCTACTTCACGGCGGACTTAGAACATATGTAGGTACATTCCTTGTATTTAGTGATTATATGAAAAATGCAATTCGCGTTGCAGCTCTTTCAAAAGTTCCTGCTATTTACTTATTTAGTCACGACACTGTCGCACTTGGTGAAGATGGACCAACACATCAACCAATTGAACAACTAGCGATGCTTCGGGCTACACCAAATATAAATGTCTGGCGTCCAGCAGATGCTAGAGAAACTGCTACAGCCTGGAAACAAGCAATCCTAAGTAAAGAAACACCTACAGCACTAATATTGAGCCGTCAAAATCTACCAACTTTAGTTGGTTCAAATTATCAAAATGCAAAAAAAGGTGGCTACATTATTAGTAAAGAAGATAAAAAACTAGATTTTACTCTTATTGCGACAGGTAGCGAAGTTAGTTTAGCCTTAAAAGCTAAAGAAGAACTTCTTAAAGATAAGATTGATGTTCGTGTTGTTTCTCTTCCAAGTATGGAGATTTTCAAAACTCAAGATGAAGACTATATTAATGAAGTTTTGGGCAAAGATTATAATAAACGTATTGCGATAGAATTACTTTCTCCATTTGGTTGGCATGAATTTGCAAAACATACTTTTACAATCAATCGTTTTGGTTTAAGTGCCCCAATGAAAGATGTTTTAGAATCTTTAGAATATACACCTGAAGCTCTTGCTAATAAAGTTAGGGAAATTCTCGGAATTAAGAAAGAAGTTAAAAAAGAACTTAAGGAAGATCCTAAAAAAGAAGTTAAGGAAGAAACTAAGGAAGAACCTAAGAAAGAAACTGAGGAAGAAACTAAGGAAGTAGTTAAGGAAGAAACTGAGAAAGAAATTAAAGAAGAAATAGAGAAAGAAGTTGAAGTTAAGGAATAAATTATTCTTAACTTAACAACAAACCGTTTTGAAGCCAAAACGGTTTTTGTTTATTGTAAATGTGGTACAATTTCTTTATAATAATAAAGAAGGAATAAATATGGCTGAATACGTTTATATTCAAAATTACACACGAAATGGCAATATGGGAATTTCCCATTTCGTATTTGATCAAATTGCTGCTATTGCAACTAACCAAGTTCAAGGTGCAATTCTTTTAGATCCGGTTTCCGCTACATTTAAACTTCATAAACCAATTTCTTGTAGTATTCGAAATGGTTTAGTTAATGTTAAAATTCATGTAATTTTAGTTAAAGGCGCACCTGTAGATGAAGTTTGTCTTGCTATTCAAGATAATGTTAGTAATGCTCTTGCAATGATGACAGAAATGATACCTTTTAAAATTGATGTTGTCGTAGCAGGTTTTGCTGAAAAAAAGGAGATTAATTGAAGCGGCGAAAACGCGAAAAATCGCCCATAAAAACACATAATATGTTTGTCGGTTTATTCAATAAAACCGTTCTTTTTTTATTGTGGGGCGCTATTATGAATTTACTTGGTAATAGCATGTTTGTTTTAAAGCAAACACCTAATTTTGCCCTTGGTTATAAAACGCTCGAACTTTTATTTAGTCTAATATATAAAAGTACTGGTTTAACGACTAGTTTTAATATTATTGTGATTTTATTATCTGCTGCGGTAAGTGCAATTTATGCGTTTTTAACCATGTATGCAAAAAGAGCAAAGTTATGGGCGCTTTTAGTAGTAATTAGTCTTTATTTAGTAGATACAATCCTTGCTTTTATTCCTTTTTCACACCCATTTACTAATAGAAGTTCATATTTAACTAGTGTTGCTATTCATGTAGTAATAATATCTGCTTCCTTTGTTGCCTTATTTAGTTATGCAAATGTTATTACTATTAATAAGCAATATCCTAACTTACGAGAAAAAAGCGAAGAATAATAGAACTTTTACCATAAATATGGTAGTATTTCTCTCGAGGCTTGTTATATGAAAATTACTCGAAACCAACAACAAGAAATCGGCTTAGCTATTATTTATAGTGCGCTATCATATGTTAACGCTGATGTTGTTTTTGATGTTGAAGAATTAATTGAAACAATCAGCTGTACCCCGATTGATGAAGTTCCAATCTTTTTAAAAGAACTTACAATAAAAACACTTATAAATATAGATACAATAATTAATGAGATTACACCAAAACTTGTGAAATGGAAATTTCACCGTTTAAATCGCGTAATTCAAGCGATTTTATTAATGAGTTATACTCATTATTTCTATATTGGAAATGTCGATAAACGGATTGTTATCAATGTAGCAATTAAATTAGCAAAACGCTATGTTGTTGGAGATGAATATAAATTCGTAAATGCAATTTTAGATGAGGTTTTAGTTGATGAAAGAGCGTGATTACCTACTAGTTAGAGAACTAAATGAGTATGTGCGTTTAACTTTTGCTAATAATCCTTTTCTAAAAAGGGTGAATGTACGCGGAGAAGTACTTAATTACAGTAAATATAAATCAGCACACTACTTTACATTAAAAGATGAAGATGATGCACGAATCCAGGTCGTTCTTTTTTATCAAGGTATTGCTTCGCTTAATTTTCCCCTTAAAGATGGCGATGATATTATCGTAACTGGAGAAGTAACTCTTTATGAGAAAAGTGGAACTTATCAACTTATTGGCTCAAATGTGATCCTTTTTGGTGAAGGTCAAAAACTTCTTGCTTTAAAAAAGTTAAAAGAAAAACTAGAAAAACTAGGTATCTTTGATGAATCTAAAAAATTACCACTAAAAAAATATCCACATAATATCGGTGTAATTTGTGGAAAAGACAGTGCAGCATGGGCAGATATTAAAGAAAACATTTCCTTAAGATATCCGCTTGTTACGATTTATTATTTTCCTGCAATTGTTCAGGGCGAAACGGCACCAAAAAGCCTAATAGCCGCATATAATCGTTCTTTAGAGTATTCGTTAGATGTATTAATAATTGCTAGAGGCGGTGGAAGTAGCGATGATTTATGGGCTTTTAATGATGAAGAGTTAATAATGCTTCTTTCAAATAGAAAAGTTCCTATCATTAGTGCAGTTGGGCACGAAATCGATTTTACATTACTAGATTTTCTTGCCGATTTACGTGTAAGTACACCTACTGCAGCAGCTGAAGCAGCTGTTCCAAGTAAAACAAATATAATTCAATCGCTAATTGAAATTGAAAAGCGTCTTACAAAAGACATTAAAAACAAATACAATATATTACTAAATAAATATAACCTTTTAGCAAATAGACCTATTTTTAAGCGAAAAGGTGAACTTTACGCAATTAAAGAACGTAAAGTTAATGACCTTAGAATACGCTTAAAAGCCGCATATAACGCATATTATTTACGTACGAAACACTATTTAAGTGAAAAAGCGTCTTCGCTCACTAAAAGCATTAAAAACTGCTATAATAAAAAGTGGGAATTCGCTAATAATGCTTTTGCAAAACTAGAAGCTCTATCTCCCTTAAAAGTTTTAGAACGTGGTTATAGTATGCTTACTGACAAAAGTGGCCATATCATCACATCAATTAAAGAAGTTAGTAAAGATGATATGTTATTTGCTACTCTAAAAGATGGAAAAATATTAATTAAAGTAGAGGAGATTAAAGACCATGTATGATGAAAAATTTAAAGGTTGGACCATCGAAAAAAAGATGGAAAGACTAGAAGAGATTCTTGAACTACTTGAAAATGCAAATGTTGAGCTTTCAAGTGGTGTCGAATTATATGAAGAAGGTTTTGCTTTACTTTCAATGATTAATAAAGAACTAGAAGAAACTAAAACCAAGATTGAAACAATAGAAAGTGATAAAAAATAACAACAAAGTATATTATTAGTAATATATTAGTAGTTTATAAGTAGTTTATATGTGTAAGAAAAGAAAGAATATTATTGAACCATTTGATTTAACAAGGATTAAAGATCCTCATTTTGTTGCTTCGTTAACAAAAGACGAACTTGAAATGCTCGAAAGTCAAATTAGAGAAGAAATAATTACACAAGTTTCTAAATATGGCGGCCATCTAAGTAGTAATTTGGGTTCGATAAGTTTAACTATCGCTTTAAATAGAGCCTTTGATTTTAACGAAGATAAGTTACTTTTAGACGTTGGTCATCAATCTTATACATATAAAATCTTAACTGGCCGTAAACTTGAGGGTCTAAGAACTAAAGTTGGTGTCAGTGGTTTTCAAAAGCGAAGTGAATCATCGTATGATCACTTTGAAGCAGGTCATTCATCAACTTCATTAAGTGCAGCACAAGGAATGGCAATAGCTCGCGATTTAAACGGTGAAAAGTATCATGTTGTCGCTTTAATTGGTGACGCTTCAATTAGTAATGGGCTAGCTTTTGAAGCGCTTAATGATATCGCACATCGTAATAATAAAGTAATTATCGTTCTCAACGATAATGAAATGTCTATTACTCCTCCAACCGGTGCTTTAACAAAGATGTTTAGGCGTTGGAAGATATCACCGCGTTATATTAAATCTAAATCACGATTTAAAAGACTAATGTTTAAATCAAGAGTTGGGTACTTTTTTTACCGCATAGCATGGTATATTAAAGACTGGTTTGCTCGTCATTTGATATCGCATAACATCTTTGAACAAATGGGACTATCCTATATTGGATTAGTTGATGGACATAACTACAAAAAACTAGATAAGGCTCTTCAACTTGCTAAAAAACAACAAAAATCTACTATAGTTCATGTTAAAACAACAAAAGGCAAAGGTTATACACCAGCTGAAACAGATCGCGAAGGTAGTTGGCATGGAATAGCTCCATTCCATGTTGAAACTGGTCTATTAAAAAACAATCATGAATCACTGATTACATGGTCCAAATTATATGCAGATATCGTTGAAAAAGTAATGGAGGAAAATAAAGATGTTCTTTTAATTAATCCTGCGACTTTAAAAGGTTCGGAATTAGAAGAAGTCTTTAAAAAGTTTCCAGGTCGCTCAATTGATGTTGGGATTGCCGAAGAACATGCTGTCACTTTATCAAGTGGATTAGCTTTAAGCGGAAAACATCCAATAATATCGATTTATTCTACTTTTTTACAACGTTCATTTGATCAAGTTGTTCATGATTTAGCAAGAATGAACCTACCTACAACAATTTTAGTTGATCGTGCTGGTCTTATTGGTGCGGATGGTTCAACTCATCAAGGAATTTTTGATCAAGCGGCTTTTATTGGCATTCCAAATGTAGTTATAGCCATGGCCTCAACGCCTGAACTAGCAAAAAAACTCGTTTATACATCACTAAATCATAAAGGAGGCCCATTCTTTATTCGCTATCCTCGCGAAAGAATTGATAAAATAAATAGCAACTCTTTAAATGGCGATACTTTTGAAGTCGGTAAATGGCTTATAAATGAAGAGAATAAAAGTAATGTTGCACTTGTAAGCTATGGCCCTCTCTTTGAAAAGTTAAAAATGAAACTAGGTGAAGAAAATATTCATATAACGCTTGTTAATGCTATTTTTCAAACACCATTTGATATTAATGTAGTCGCCAAATTAAATAATTATAAAAAAGTTATTATTATAGATCCTTATGCAACATCTTTTGGTTTTACAAATAATCTTGTTGCAACTTTAAATCGTAACGGTTATAAAGGACAAATAATTACAAGAGCAATACCAAGAAAGAATATTACTCACGCTTCAGTTAGTGAGCAATATAAGGAAACTCTTTTAGATATTGAAAGTCTAATCAAATTAGTTAAAAAGAGTCTTTAATTTTAACTATATTATGTTAACAGCCATTCAATTATATTATATAATATGAATGGTTTTATTTATGGCTAAAATTATTATGCACGTTGATTTAAATGCCTTCTTTGCTACCGCAGAAGTCATTAGAAACCCTGAATATAAGGGAAAGTCTCTTGTAGTAGGAGGTTTTTCAAAGCGTGGGATCGTTTCAACTGCTTCTTACGAAGCGCGAGCAAAAGGTATAAGATCAGCAATGCCAATTTATATGGCTAGACAACTAGACCCAAACGTTATAATTCTTCCGGTTGACTTTGAATATTATGAACACCTTTCTCATCAATTTGTTACATTTCTACGTGGATATTCTTCAAAAGTAGAAGTCGCTAGTATTGATGAATGTTTCGTTGATATGAGCGAAGCAATGAAAAATGTAACTAATCCTATTACATATTTAAAGGATTTACAAAATCGACTTTATGAGCAAACTAAACTTTTTTGTTCGATTGGTGTAGCACCCACAAAGTTTTTAGCCAAGATGGCAAGTAATATGAAAAAACCACGTGGAATCACGATAATTAGAAGAAGAGACATAAAAAAGAAACTGTGGCCACTTAAAATTGAAGAAATGTTTGGGATTGGTGTTAAAACAGCACCAGTTTTAAAAAAACTAAATATTAATACAATTGGTGATTTAGCAAATACTAATGATCCAAGAGTTAAGGAAAAACTAGGAAAGTTTTACGATACTATTCAAGCCTGGATACGTGGATATGGAAATGATGAAGTAGTAAGCGAGGCTGATGATCCTAAATCAATAGGAGCATCTAGAACTTTTTACGATGATACAAACGATTATAAGCAAATTGAAGCGATGTTTAAAAAATTATCCCTTGAAGTAAGCGAAAGAGCTCAAGAACATGAAAAAAAGGGTATAACACTCCAAATAACGATAAGAAAAAGCAACTTTAAAACAACAACACATGCTAAAACCTATGATGAACCATTTAATAGTTTTTCATTAATATTTGGGCGTGCTATGATGCTTTTTGATCAAAATTATGTTGGGGAAGCAATTCGATTAGTAGGAGTAGCACTTCAAAATATTGATAAAGTAGTTATAAGAAATGTACAACTTTCACTTTTTGATGTAGAAGAACCGGTCGAACAATCAGCGACTATAAGATTAATAGATGAGTTTAATTCTAAAATCGATAAATAAGTTTTTAAACGTCTTTCTGATGTAAAAAGAGAGAAAGAGTAGAATATTAGTATAAAGTTAGGAGTTTTTTATATGAATATAAGTGATGCTATAAACAAATATCAAGACTATTTAACAATCGAACGTGGTCTTTCAAATGATACAATTCAAGCCTATATAAATGATTTAGTGATATTTAATAGTTATTTTGAACTAAACGATACATTAGAATATAACGAATTCATTGTAAATGATTTCGTAGCATTACAATCTCAAGAAGGAAAGTCAGCATCTACAATTAATCGTCGTGTTAGTAGTGTTATGAATTTCTTAAGGTTTTTAGAGCTAGAAGGCGAAGTTAAGGGCACTTTTACAAATGTGATAAAGCCAAAAATTCCCAAAAGACAACCGGTTTATCTTTCAATTGAGCAAGTTGAAGATTTACTTAATGCTCCTGATTTAACAACAGATGCAGGTATTAGAGATCGTGCAATGCTAGAGATTATGTATGCTAGTGGCCTGCGTGTCAGCGAACTTATGGTATTAAAATTTAGTAATCTATTAAAAAACGAAGCCTTTCCCTTATTAAAAATACGTGGTAAGGGTGGTAAAGAACGTATCATTCCATACGGTGAATTCGCGGCTGAATACCTAAATAAATATCTACAAGAGGTAAGGGTTAAAAATCGTTTTGCAAGAAAAACAAATATTGTTTTTATAAATGAGAAAGGTGAACCATTTACAAGACAATTTTTCTTTAAACGAATTAAGTTATACGCAAAAAAAGTTGGCATTGAAGAGAACATTTCACCGCATACCTTGCGACATTCTTTTGCTACTCACCTTTTAGACCAAGGGATGAGTATAAATACACTTCAAAAGCTATTAGGTCATGAAAACCTTTCAACGACACAAATATATACCCATGTTTCTCGTCAAAGGGTAAAAAGTGCCTATAAGTTGGCAATAGGTGAGGACTAATATATAATATTAGGGAGGAAAAAAGTATGAAAAAGTTTAAAAGAATAGTTATTGTCGTTATCGATAGCGTTGGTGTTGGATCAATGCCAGATGCTGCTAAATATAACGATGATGGAGCAAATACATTAGCTAATACTGCTAAAGCAGTTGGTGGGCTTAATTTACCTACACTTCAATCACTTGGTATTGGTAATTTAACTAATGTTAAAGGTGTTCCACCTACAAGCAAACATCCCGCAAGTTATGCGGCTAAATTACTTGAAGCTAGTAATGGAAAAGACACGATGACAGGCCACTGGGAAATGATGGGGATTTTAACAACTTCACCGTTTATTACCTTTACCGAAACTGGCTTTCCACAAGAACTTATCGATGAATTAGAAGAAAAAACTGGTTATAAGGTTATTGGAAACAAAGCTACTAGTGGTACAGAAATTCTTAAAGAACTTGGTGAAGAACAAATGCGTGATAATAGCATAATCGTTTATACATCAGCTGACTCTGTTCTTCAAATTGCTGCTCATGAAAAAGTTACTGGTCTTCAAGAGTTATATCGTGTTTGTGAAATCGCTCGAGAAATATGTATGAAACCAGAATATTTAGTTGGTAGAATCATTGCAAGACCCTATATTGGAACATCAAAGGATAATTTTGCTAGAACACCAAACCGACACGATTTAGCACTAAGTCCACCTAAAGATACTGCAATGAATTTATTAGAAAAGAGTGGATTTACCGTTAGTTGTATTGGAAAAATTGCCGACATTTTTAACAACAGTGGCGTAACAAAGACAGTAAAATCAAAATCTAACATCGAAGGAATGAATAAAACCATTAATGAGTTAAAAGAAGCAACCTATGAAGGTATTATTTTTACAAACTTAGTTGAATTTGATAGCGAATACGGCCATCGACGTGATCCAAAAGGATATGCTAATGCTCTAGAAACCTTTGATAAACAACTAAAAGATCTTATTGAAGTTAGTAGTAAAGATGATTTAATTATCGTTACTGCTGATCATGGAAACGATCCTACTTGGCACGGAACTGACCATACGCGAGAAATGGTACCTTTTATAGCTTATAGTAAACGTTTTAAAAATGGCACTACATTAGAAAACCGTACAGCGTTTGCAGATATTGGTGCAACTATTTTAGCTAACTTTAGTATTAAGATGGCTCCACATATGATTGGTACACCAGTTTTAGAAATATTAGAGGATAAATAATGCGAAAAATTCGCTTTTTAATACCTCTATTTACCCTATTAGTCAGTTGTAGTACAAATAGAGCACCAATTAATAGTTCATTTAAACCGCATTTACTCTCTCCTGTAGGTGCACCATCAATAACCTTATACAGTCATGCAAATGATCAAAATTTTGTAACTAATAGTAATATTTCTATCATAGAAGCGCAATTTTTAACAAACGAATACGATATAATAATAATCGATCATACGAGGGGAATTAATCAAATTATCACAAATAGTGCTCCTTTTAGGCTTGCTAGAATAATCACAAAAGGAAATTTACATCTAGTAGGTATTAATAAGGAAATGGATTCATATCCAACTACTTTAGATAAAGTCGTAACATTTGGTAGCCCAAACGCGATTACAAATAAGGTCTTAACTAAAACATTTCCTGATATTACGACATTATATTACGTTAACAGCGTTACTGAAGCAGGTTCGGTTTTAAAAACAGGACTATATAATCAAGAAGAAATTGATTATGTATTAATGGCCCAACCATTATTGTTTGCTACATTAAATACAACCGATGAATATCCTACAAAAGGCAAATTAAATCGTATAATTGATTTACAGGAGGAATGGCATAATTTGTCGAACTTAAACGGTTTTCCTCAAGCAGGAATTTTCGTCTGTAATAAAACTTATGACACACATAAAGAAGAACTCGATGTTTTTTTCACCCTTTATGATCAAAATATTGATAATTTAATAAATGATCCAAATCTAGCCATTAGTGCACTTAATGAATTCGGCGACCTTAATGCTCAAAAGGCTCGTTTTGGTATTACAGCCCTAATTTTAAAAGCAATGCAATTAGACAATGATAATTTACTTGGTTTAACGATTGGTGAAGTTGATATTGATGCTTTTAATGTTTATATGGGCGAAACTCCATATCCTAGTAGCATTTATGCATCTTTTTATAAGTAGACGATGAAGAAAATTAAAGTATTTTGGGAAAACAACAACAAACTTATTATGACTATAGTAGGCATAATATTTATTTTCTTTTTATGGTTTATTATATCTTTAATAGCTAATAGTCCAATTATTCCACATCCAATCGATACTTTTAGAACTTTATTTATTCTTTTAGGGCAAAAAGATACATATTTTCATATTGGTTCGACGCTTCTAAGACTATTTATCGGCCTATTAATCTCATTATTACTTGGACTAATATTTGGCATTTTAAGTGGTGTTTCTAGTCATGTACGTGCTTTTTTAAAGCCGTTAGTTGTAACGCTTCGAACAATACCAACTGCAAGTATAATCTTAATTCTAATATCGATTACAAAGTTCCAATATGCTCCAATATATGTAACAATATTATTGATTTTTCCTCTTATTTATGAGGCAGTCGTTTCTGGCCTTACAAATATAGATCAAACAATATGTGACGCTCTTAAAGTAGACGGTGACAATGAATTTAAGTCATTATTTAAGGTTAAAATACCCTTAGCATCGCCAATGATTAAGCTAGGCTTTGTACAAAGTTTAGGCCTTGGTATGAAGGTTATGATTATGTCAGAAATCATATCGGGTAATAGATCTATTTATGGTTTAGGATTTGCCTTACGTTTAGCCCAGGAAGATATTTTATATAAAGAAATGTTTGCATATACACTAATAGCGATTTTCCTCGTTGGTATGATTGATATTGCAATATATTTGACTAAGAAATTTTTCAAAAAAACATAATATGATACGATTTCTCAAATAACCTTCAATTTATTGATTATAAGGAGGTTGAGAGAAAATTATGAACTATTATAATAACGATCATAAACGGCGCGATATTAAGCGTCGTTTTGCTAAAATTAGGCAAGAAAGCAATGAAAAACCAAAAGAATTACTATCTAGTGATACCCTTGAAGCAATCAATGATTGGCTCGCTAACTGTATTCGCTATGAACGTTTTTTACTTAGTAATGAGCTTCAGTATGATTTAAGACAAGGTGATGTCTTTGAAATCGACTATGGCGGAAGCGTTGGTGCTGAACTAAAAGGACGACACTATGGAGTAATTCTTCATAATTCCAATGAGAAAACACAAACGGCATTAGTTTGTCCATTAGTAAGTATTCGCGATACGGATATTAAAGATAGTAGTTGGAGAATTAATATTGGTAATCTACAGTGGCGATTTAGTAACTATGAGAGCATTGCTTTAATTAGTCAAATAAGAGCTATTGATAAAGTTCGCATTTACGCAAAAGCATTAATAAGTCTAGAAAACATTCCAGAAGACCAACGACCAAATCGTGTTCCAGTAGCAATTTTAACTGAAAAGCAAATGGAAATAATAATCGAAAGTTATTTTAAATTACTGCGAAACAAACTATATTAATTAAACGAAGAACAACGAAAAGTAGATAATTAGTAGTTTATAAGTAATTCATAAGTTGTGGAAAACTGTGGATAAACCCACTTTTCTGGCATTTGAAAACAGTTACTTAGATTGTTAGTTAATATGATTTTTAAACAAAAACGAACATAACATCGCAAAATACTACTATTCGTTAACATAATATGTATTATTACAACTAACTATATATTCGGAAAATTAGTTATTCTCACCAAAAAATTCTAATTAGAAAGAAATAACCTCCTTATAATAGAGAATAAAGTAATTTCCTTCTATCGGCATTGATAACTACATTCGTTTTTTTAGATAAAGAAAAAAACTTCGCCGAGTGCAAAGTTTCTTCAAATTGTTAAACGGAATATTCGTTAGTCTAAATATTGTTCCATACACGCCTTGGTAAGTTCGTTGTTGATATCTAGTTTTTTACTAAGCAAAAATTCTTTGTTAGCTTGTAAGACAATTATGAAACCTGACTCATAATCTTTTAAGCACGCCTCTATTAAATCACGCGAATCAAAACCTCTTGTTGGTTCAATTTTATCCGCTGAATATAAAATCATTGCTAAAGGTGACATATCAGTTGTTCCAGTAGCATGAAACTTAATAGCAGTTAATAAGTCCTTATCGGTAATATTAAATGTGGTCTTTGCTATATACTCGCCTAGGAATTGATGATGAATCCAGCGATATAAATGAACATATTCAGGATAATACTTATTCATAATCGCAGTTTGGCGATTAGGTGCTACTTCTTTGCCAATATCATGAAGAAGGCCTGCTACAAAAGCCTTTGTTGGATCTAAATTGTTTGAAACAGCGATTTTACGAGCTAATTTCGCCACTTCAAAAGAATGCGAAATTCGCTTCTCTCCGATGAATTTAGAAACATCTTTCATAAAATATAGTCTATTTTTTACTATATAATCAACGACTTCTTCTTTAGTATCTAAGGATGCCAAGGATCTAATTGCACTTGAAGAAACATCAAAGGCCTCACCTTTAATTTCACGCATTCTAAAGCGCTTTTTATTATCCACACCAAGTGGGTAATCTTCCCGAAGATAAACAGCAATTTGAGCTAAAGCGGCAATTTCATCAGGTTTATACCATTTATCGAACTGATTAGCCTGATCGCTACCTATTAAAAGAAAAAATTCATCTTTAGGATGCTTACTTTTTAATATTTCTAATGTATCAAAAGTGTAGTTTGTTTTTGACTTCTTCTTTAATTCTACAGTTGAAACATGGGCCCAAGGGATATCGTGAAGGGCTTTTTTCATCATATTAAGACGATGTTCTTCGCTTGCGTTCATTTTTTTCCATCTTGAAGATGGTGCTATAACGAATTCAACTATATCGGCATTTAGTTCTTCTTTGGCTCTTTTTGCCATTAGAAAATGACCACGATGAATCGGGTCAAAGGAGCCACCGAAGATTATTCGTTTCATTTTGGTAATTTATACCTCGGATTTAAAAGATTTTGACGAAATAGAGTGATTACATGCCCTCTTTTTTCAACTAGTTCACAGTTTAAAACGAGCGTTAAATGTTCAATGATTTTTGGAATTTCATCAACTGCACTTTTTTGAATTGTAATTTTAATTAACTCACGTGCTCGTAACCCATTATCAATTAATTCAATTTGATTAGGACCAATAAGGTTTTTACCAATTTGATAATGAGAATCAAATTTTTGGGCTTCTTTACGTAAAAACTTTACTTGTTCTTTTGTTAACATAGAATCCTCTAAATTTTACTCTTGTTATGAGCAATTGAGACCCCTTGAGGGGCATATACACGAATCTTTTGGTTGTTTTCCTTAAAAGAAACCCAACCTAAACCGGTCCATGAGATGTCACATTTTTGACCCTCACCAACGGTAATGTCAAAAGCATCTAAATCAGCAATTGATTTAATTTTTTCCGAAATTGGTCGGATCTTTTTAAATTTAATTAAATTTGCAAATGTTTGATTTGCCCAACGTAGTTGAGTTCTTAATACCTTAACATCGTTAGAAACATATAAAGTAAACGAAGTTCTAGACCCACTTAAAAAATCAATCCTAGCAATACCACCAATTAATAGGCTTTGTTGAGGTAATAATTGATAAACACGTGGTTTTACTTCGGTTCGTGGAACAATATCACGAATTACTTCGCGTTCCATAAGGCCTAACATGCTATTGCTAATTGCTAAGCCAGGCGTATCAAAAATCGAGATTTTCTCATCAAGAGGGATTTCAATTACTTTTAACGTCGTATTTGGATAAATGCTTGTAGTAATATAATGAGATGTTTCATTTTTATAAACCTTTAAAAAGGCGTTAATAAGTGAACTTTTACCGCTACTAACTGAACCAATAACATAAATATTACGCTTAAATCCATAGTCTTGTAAACGAGGTAAAATTTCTTTTAAGTTAAAGTTTTTTGTCGCACTTGTAACAAATATTTCACGAACTTTTAAAGAAGCCGCTTCTGCTCTTTCTTTTAAAAATTCAATAAGTTTCTCATCTTTTACTGATTTTGGTAATAAGTCACGCTTAGTTCCAAAAAGAATAACATCTGACTTTTGAAGAGCTTTATTAATTTCACGATTAAAGCTGGCTTCAAAATTAAAAAGATCAACAACATAAACAAAAAGAGCATTACTTGCTTGAGCTTGCTCAAGTAATTTAAAGAAATCTTCACTAATTACTGGTTCTAAAGGAGTGTCTTCACTATAATTTCGAAGTTTAAAACAACGTTGACATAAAAGGACATCGCGTTCATTGAAAAGATTCTCAGGAACATAACCTTCTAATTTTTCGTCAACAGTTTGTAAAGCTGCTCCGCATCCATAGCAACGTTTAGCTTTTTTTACATTTTCATTCATAATCTTCCCTCCAATTACGTAATTTATGTTGTTTTGCTAACTTTTTTCTTATTGGTCGATCAAACAGACGATTAAAGTGAGTTGTCCATTGATCTTCTTTAACAATTTTCTCAGTTAGAATCGAGCGAATTCCAACCCTCTTACTTGCTCTAACATCAGTAATAAGTTGATCACCGATTAAAATTGTTTCTTCTTTTTTTAGCCCATACTTTTCAAATAATTTATTGAATTTAAAGGCAAATGGTTTTCTAGCTGAATAAAGAAAGTTAACTTCTAATTCATTAGCATAGCCTTCAACACGTCTTTTTTTATTGTTAGTAACAATAATTACATTGTAACCGGCTTTTTTTAAGTTTTCGATTAAGTTAATCGCTCGCTCACTTGGAGAAAGTGAACGATAAGAATCTAGAGTGTTATCAAGATCAATAATAATGTTCTTAACGCCAATTTTTTTATAAAAAGCGGCCGGAATTTCATATACTGATTGAGCATGATAAGTTGGGGTATATCTTGACATATTAATTCCTCATTACTATTTTATAATATATGAAGACAAAATTAAACTTAAAGAACTTTTTGTTCTTTAAAATAATACATGATATGTAATATTAAATATATTATATTTTACTTTTAATCGTCTTCTAAAATGTCAAAAATTGACATTTGTTCATATTCAACTTCTTTACGTTTAGTTGATTTTTCTATCGTTTTAATTGTTGCAACTTCTGTTTGAATTACGGGTTCATATGCTTTAGTTTCAGCACTTATCGTTCGAACTAACATACGGTAGAGTCCTACAAAAACTTCTCCTTTTCCTAGTTGATCAATATTTTGTTTTGCGTATTTATCGGTCGCGGTAAGTTTTACATCATCAATAACGACTGGAACAAGGTTATTATTATCCGTTAAATTATAGGCAATAAGACTATCTTCAAGTGTTTTATCAATTGCAAGAACTCCAACAACATTATGTACATCACTCTTAAATGAGCGCATAACATACTGCATTTTGCCAAGACGGGCTGTTATTTCAAGATGATTGACATCTACAAGTCGGACATGACCTTTATTAGTTAAAATACCGAGACGAATTTTTTCACCCGGATGAACAGAAACTAGACCAACAATAGCGTCATTTTTAAGTCGTGATATTGCTTTAACACCAGCGGCTTTTAAACTAAGTGGGCTAACTTCGTTTTCATTATAATAGCTAGCACTTCCATTTCTAGTAACGACAACTAGATCACTATTTCCGCTTGTTGCGACAACATCAACAAGATAGTCACCCTTACTTAGACGAATACAAATAAGCGGTCTAGAGAAACGAATCGCGGTAAATTCACTAATCAAACTACGTTTAATTCGCCCTTTTCCAGTAACCATAGTAAAGTAGAGATCATCACGGAATTCTTTGATTACAAAGGCTTTTATTAGTTTTTCATCAGGGCTTAAAGTAACGATATAATTTAAATGTTTACCCTCATCCTTCCAGCGACCTTCATGAATTGTATAAACTGGAATATAGCAATAATTTCCCTTATTGGTAAAAACAATAATCGTATCTTTATTATTTGCTTCATCTGCCATTACAAGAAGGTCACCGCTTTTAATTCCAGGTAGAGCATTTTCTCCACTTGATACATATGAGCGCATTGAACTTCGCTTTAAGTAGCCGTCTCGCGTAATTGCAATCATAACATCTTCATCTGCAATTAAGTCGCGTTTATCAATTTCAATAATTTCACCACGTTCCCTAATTGAGGTACGACGGTCGTCACCAAATTTTTTACTAATTTCTTTTAAGTCATTAATTAAAACGCGGTTAAGAGCATTTTCATTTGCTAAAATCTCGCGTAAATTAGTAATTTCTTTTTCGATACTATCTTCTTCGTTAACTAGCGTTGTAATATCAGTATTACTTAATCGATATAACTGCATCGTTAATATTGCTTCGGCTTGTTCTGCAGTAAAGTCAAAAGCTTCAATTAAATTTTCTTTAGCATTGGCTTTATCTTTACTTTTACGAATTAGTTTTACGACATCATCTAAGATACTAATGGCTTTCATTAAACCATCGACGATATGAAGTCTTTTTAATAGTCTTTCTAGATCAAATTCGCTTCTTCGTCTGATAACATCGACTTGATGATCAATATAGTAATCAACAAGTTGAAGTAAGTTTAGTGTCTGCGGACGATTATCTGCAATTGCAACAACATTAGCGTTATAACTAGTTCTAAGAAGCGTCTTATTAAGTAGATATTCTGTGATAACTTCGCTATTGGCGTCTTTTCTTAAGTCAACGACAATTCGTAAACCTTTACGGTCGCTTTCATCGCGAAGTTCTAAAAGACCATCGATTGCTTTCTTTTCGATAATATTGCCAATGTCGCGAAGAATAATTGATTTATTTACTTGATAAGGAATTTCAGTTATGACCATTTTTTGAAGATTATCTTCATTTACAATTTCCCATCTTGCTTCAATTTCAATTCTTCCGCGACCTGTTGTATAAATCTTATCTAGGCCATCACTTTTATAAACAATCCCACCAGTTGGGAAATCTGGACCTTTAATAAATTCACGTAAATCTTCAATAGTTGCTTTTTTATGTGTGATTCGATAAATAATTGCCTCGATAACTTCTTTCATGTTATGAGGGGGAATTTCAGTTGCAACTGCTACTGCAATACCTTGAGAACCATTTAAAAGTAAATTCGGAAAACGAGATGGTAAAACAACCGGCTCAAGATCAACATCATCAAAAGTAAGTTGTTTATCAACAGTGTTTTTATCAATATCTCGCGTTAGTAGTTCGCTTAATTCGTTAAGTCTAGCTTCGGTATATCGATATGAAGCAGGCGCATCCCCATCAATTGAACCATTATTACCTTGAAAATCAATTAAAGGATAACGAAGGTTCCAAGGTTGAGATAGACGCGCAAGTGCTTCATAAATTGAACTATCACCATGTGGGTGATAGCGGCCCATAACCGCACCAACGGAATGGGCGCACTTGCGAGTTGGCTTTGTATGGATGTTTCCTTCATCATACATACAATAAACAATTCGTCTTTGAACTGGTTTTAAGCCGTCTCTAACATCAGGAATTGCTCTATTTTGAATGACCTCTTTAGCATATAAACCAAAACGATCACCCATGATTTCTTCCATTGGCATTTCGATGATATGTTCTTCAATTTGAGGTTCTTTAACAACTTTTTTAGTTGTTTTTTTAGTTTTCTTACTCATTTTATCTAACCTCTTCTATGAATTCATCGTATGCGTTAAAGTCAATGTTTTCTTCAATCCATTTTCTTCGAACAGATGGATCTTTTCCCATAAGGACACGAACTCTCATCGCAACTAGGAGTGGATCTTCAATATTTACACGAATCAAACTACGATTTTCAGGGTTCATTGTTGTATCCCATAGTTGTTCAGCGTTCATTTCACCTAACCCTTTATAGCGATTAATTTTATAGTTAGCCCCAATTTCTTGCTTAGCTTCTTCTAGGGTTTTATCATCCCAGGCATAGCGATAAATAAGTTCGCCCTTTTGATATTTATAAACTCGATATAGAGGTGGAGCTGCTAAATAAATCATCCCTGCTTTTAATAAAGGTGTCATATAATGATAGAAAAATGTTAATAGGAGAGTTTGAATATGGGCACCATCAGTATCAGCGTCAGTCATAATAATGATTTTGCCGTAACGCGATTCACTAATATCGAAGTCTTTTCCAAAGCCTGCACCAATTGTATTAATAAGGGTAGCAAACTCTTCGTTTTTTAACATTTTTTCGACAGTGTTTGTATCAGTATTAAGCGGTTTCCCGCGAAGTGGTAAAATAGCCTGAAATTCACGGTCACGACCACTACGAGCGGTGCCACCTGCGCTGTCCCCTTCAACGATAAAGAGTTCATTTCGTGTGTAATCTTTACTTTGAGCAGGTGTTAATTTGCCACTTAAAATCATCTCATTTCGTGGTTTCTTTGTTTTTCTTAATGTTTCTTTTGCTTTTCTTGCCGCAAGTCTAGCAGCTTGAGCATCAGTACATTTTTTAACTAAAGCAACTGCAAATTCACGATTTTCATGAAGATAATAAGTTAACTTGTTATAAATAAAATTATTTAACGCACTTAAAGCTTCTGGGGTTCCTAATTTTCCTTTTGTTTGACCTTCAAATTCAGTTGGTTCTTCAGGAATTCGAAGCGAAATGATTGCAGTCAACCCTTCACGGATATCACTTCCTTCTAGTTTTTGTTTTCCCCGAAGTAAATTATTTTCTGTAGCAAAATCGTTTACACATCGAGTAAGACCAGTTCTAAAACCGGTTTCATGAGTACCGCCATCTCTTGTTCTTACATTATTTACATATGAAAGGACAGTTTCACTATAGTCCTCGATACAATATTGCATTGCTATTTCAATTTCCATTTTAAAATTAGCTCGATTAATACCGGTGACATCAACTATTTCTTCAAAATAAATAACCGAACTTATGGGCTTTTTATTTTGATTTATGATTTCCATATATTCAAAAAGGCCATTTTCATAATAGAATTTTTCTTCAAGGCCTGTTCGTTCATCTTTAATGAAGAAATTTACTTTCTTTAGAAGGAAAGCTCGCTCTTGGAGATGTGAAGTAATTGTATCCCACTTAAATTCAACAGTTTTAAAAATTTCAGGATCTGGTTTAAAAGTAACTAGAGTACCAGTTCTATTTGTATTACCAATAATTTCAAGAGGTTGTACAAGTTTTCCACCATTTTCATAACGTAAATGATGAACTTTTCCTTCGCGCCAAACGGTCACATCTAGCCATTCACTCAAAGCATTAGTCACTGAAGCACCAACTCCATGAAGACCAGCACTTGTTTTATAAGAGCTTTCAGAAAATTTACCACCAGCGTGGAGCGTCGTAAAAATCAAATGTACCGCTGGTAAGCCGGTTTTTTTATTAATTCCGGTCGGAATACCACGTCCATCATCTTGAACGCTAATTGATCCATCTTTATGAATCGTGACTGAAATTTTATCACCGTGACCATTCATTGCTTCATCAACCGAGTTATCGACAACTTCCCAAACAAGTTGATGTAAACCAGCCGTATTAGTTGAACCAATATACATTGCCGGGCGTTTTCTTACGCCTTCTAAACCTTCTAAAACATCAATAGAATCAGCAGTATATGTGGTGTTTTTTAATTTATCAGTCATATCAAATTATCCTTTACATAATTTCGTATCTTATTATACCAAAGTTTTATAAAACTTTAAGCCCGATTTTGAAATCGCATTTTCAATATACTTTCTAAACTACAATTTTTAAAATGATTTTTTTCATATAAGTGGAGAAATAACGCATTTGTGTTATAGTATTTAAGGACAAAAGTCCAAAAGTATAATGATGAGGCAAAAATGGAAACTTTATATAGCGTCTTAATTATATTGGGTGCGATTATATGTGGCTATTTAATCGGTTCTGTTTCAACATCTATTTTAATTGGACGCATTTTTTACAAAGTGGATATCCGTGATCATGGTTCAGGTAATGCTGGTGGAACAAATGCTGGCCGTATTTTAGGTAAGAAAGCTGGTGCTGCTGTTATCATTATTGATATTTTAAAGATGGTAATATTTCACTGGGCTTTAACTTTAATCTTTCGTTTTACTTCATTAGGAGATCTTGTAAATCCTAATTTCACTATATATATTGCTTGTTTTTCACTTACGCTTGGTCATTGTTTTCCAATTTTCCATAGGTTTAGAGGTGGTAAAGCCGTGAGCGGAATCGCTGGTTTTGCTCTTGCTACAAACTGGTTAGTTTTTCTTATCGCCTTTATTGTTTTTGTTATTATTCTAAAACTCAAAAAAATGGTTTCTCTTTCAAGTATTACTGGTTCTTTAACAATTTTTGTAATGAGTCTAGTTGTTATGATACCCACTTTGGTTGATATTTCATTCTATCCTCTTGTTTATATAACTTGGTGGTATCCTGTTTTCTTAGGTTTAACATGTGCGGTTTTAATCATTTTACATTCTTCAAATATTAAACGAATTATCAAAGGTACCGAACGAAAAATTACTTGGTTAAGATAGTTTAGTTATCTTTTAGTAGTTTATTAGTTGATAGCGAGTAGTAAAGTAAGTAATAAAAAAGCGACACTAATTTATAATGTCGCGTTTTTTTAACTAAATATAAGGCTTATTGTTTCATTGAGCGCATAACAGCACGTACTTGTGCTTCGCTTGGTTTACGCCCAGTAGCAGAAAGCATTGCACGAACTTGTTTTTCTGATATTGGTGGATTCTTTTTTAGTTGAACTTGGAATACTTTTCTAGAAATAAAGAAGCCAAGAACTAAACCTAGTACTAAAGCTCCAACACCAATACCAATAATTCCACCTGTAGACATTAAAATAATCATAATTATGCTCGTCCGTCGTAAGTGCCGTTATCGGTTCTTACTAGAACTACTTCTCCTTCCTCAATAAATAATGGAACACGAATACGAAGACCAGTTTGACAAACTGCATCTTTTGTTGCGTTTTGAACTGTGTTTCCACGAACACCAGGATCACATTCAGTAATTTTTAGGGCAACTTTGGCAGGTAAGGTTATACCTAAAAGTTCGCCTTCGTATGAAGCTATTTCTACTTCATGCCCTTCTACAAGAAATTGCATTTCCCATTCAAGCATGGCTTTAGGAACTTCAACTTGTTCAAATGTATCATTGTTCATAAATACAAGACCATCACCAGCATCATAAAGATATGACATTGTCTTTTTACTAATTGAAATACGATCAATTTGATAACCAGAGTTAAAAGTTAATTCAGTAATTGCACCTGTACGAACATTTTTTACTTTTAATTTAGCGACCATTTTTCTCATCGCTGTTTTATTTAGTAAAATATCTAGTACATTGTAGAGATTGCCTGCTTCAATAAAATAATTGCCAGGTCTTAATTCAGTTACGTTAATCATTTTTTATCACCTCTTTTTCATTAAAATTATATCATTATATGTTATTTATAACAAATAGAACAAATATCACATTAATAAGTATGGATTGGTCTCTAATTCGTGTCGTAAAATAGTCGGTTTATCTCCATGTCCCGGATAAATTAAGAGTTTAGGATCAAGCTTTTTTAATTTATTAAGACTTTCATTAATTTTTTTAGGTTCACTTGTTACTAGATCAACTCTTCCTATCATTCCATTAAAAAGAGTGTCTCCCGTAAAAAGAATATTGTATTCTTTAAGTAAATAACAAACGCTTCCTTTTGAATGAAACGGTGTATGAATTACTTGAAATGTAAAATCACCAATTTTAAGTTCATCACCATCATTAATTGTAACTAAACCATCCTTAAGAGGTTCACCAATTTGCATATAAAAGAGAGCTTTTTGATACTTCTTAGGGTTTGTTAACCATTCTTCGTCTTCTTTATGAACATAAACGGGACAATTAAAGGTAGTTTGAAGTAAACTAGCACCTTTTGAGTGATCATAGTGGCCGTGCGTAATTAAAACTGCTATAACATCGCCGTATTTTTCTTTAATAATTTTAGCAATGGAAGGGTCTTTTGAACCTGGATCAACTACAATTACTCCTTCTTTACTGATGACTAAATAACAATTAGCAGCTTGTTGATTTTGTGGAAATGTTAAATGTATAACCATAAAACTTATATATTGTAAAAAAATAAAGCCGGAGCTTTATCTTTTTTCTCTATGTAGGGTATTTTTATTGCAACGTGGGCAATATTTTTTTAGTTCTAACCGATCTGGAACGTTCTTTTTATTTTTACTACTTAGATAATTTTCTTCGTTACATTCGGTACATCTTAACATAATTCGAGTACGCATTTATCTACCTCCGTTTATACGGAATGTATTTTATCATATAAAATAATTAAATACTATAATAAAGATGTTTAATTATTATCTTTGCGATTAAATGATATAATAAAAATGAAATATTGGAGAAGAAATGAAACGAACTGAAACTAATAAAATTAAAGTTGGTAATCTTACAATCGGTGGTTCAAATACTGTTTTAATTCAAAGTATGTGTAATATTAAAACTAGTAAAGTAAGCGAGATATGTAAACAAATTAACGACTGTGCTCGTTTAGGCGCTGATTTAATGCGTGTTTCTATCGTTGATAAAGAAGATGCTCTTGCTCTAAAAGAGATTAAAAAACATATTTCTATTCCTTTAGTTGCAGATATTCATTTTGATTACCGCTTAGCACTTCTTGCTATTGAAAATGGGGCTGATAAAATTCGTATTAACCCAGGTAATATTGGTTCAATTGATAAGATTCAGCAAGTAGTAGATGCTTGTAAAAAAGCTAATGTTTCGATTCGTATCGGCATTAATTCAGGATCTTTAGATAAAGAAATTATTAAAGATGGCGAAAAAGTGAGCCATGTTCATCTAGTTAACAGTGCTAAAAAACACATTAAAATCATTGAAGATATGGGCTTTAATAATATTGTTTTATCTTTAAAAGCAAGTGATGTTAAAGAAACTATTGCAGCATATCGCTTAGCTAGTAAAACATTTAAATATCCACTGCATTTGGGCATTACTGAGGCCGGAACTAAAGAGGTTGGCGTCATCCGTAGTGTTGCAGGCCTATCGCCACTTCTTCTTGAAGGAATTGGAAATACGATTCGTATTTCTTTAACTGATAGTCCACAAGAAGAAATTAAAGTTTGTAAAAGACTTCTTCATGATATTGGATTATATCCAAACTATCCAACTCTTATTAGTTGCCCGACATGCGGACGAACTGAAGTCGATGTTAAAAAAGTAGCTAGTCAAGTACTTGAATTACTAGAATACACAAATAAAAAAATTACAGTCGCGGTTATGGGCTGTCCTGTTAATGGACTAGGTGAAGCAAAACATGCTGATATTGGTTTAGCAGGTGGAAAAATGAAATGGGTACTTTTTAAAAAAGGTCAAGTCATCGATACAATCGATGAAAAAGACGCCTTTACAAGGCTAAAAAAAGAGATAGAATCTTTTAAATAACAATGTTATAAAAATTCTTTACAAATTTGGTTGACATCTGTTCAACCTTTTCTTATACTATGTTTAGTTCGGTGAGGCGAACCATTATGAAAACTATATGCAATTTAAAGTACAATCAAACAGGCCGCGTAGTGGCGGTACATGGTGAAGGCCACGTTCGTAAACGACTTTTTGATATGGGAGTTACTCCATCAATTGAAGTTACACTTTTAAAGTGTGCTCCACTTGGAGATCCTATCGAAATTTTAATTCGTGGTTATCACCTTTCATTACGAAAAGACGAAGCTCTTCTCGTTGAAGTGGAGGTTTTATAATGATTAAAGTAGCACTTGCGGGTCAACCAAACAGCGGCAAAACGACCCTTTTTAATATTCTTACGGGTGCTCGTGCACATGTTGGTAACTGGCCTGGTGTAACAGTTGAAAAACGTGAGGGATTATATAGAAAAGACCGAACTAATGAAGCAATCTCAATCGTTGACCTACCAGGTATTTACTCACTTTCTCCTTATACAACTGAGGAAATTATTTCTCGTGATTATTTATTAGGGAAAAACTGTGACATTATTATTAACATCATTGACTCAACAACACTAGAAAGAAGTTTATATTTAACTACTCAACTATTAGAAACAAATATTCCGCTTGTTATAGCACTTAATATGAGTGATGAACTTCAAAAAAGTGGAAAGCAAATTGATGTTAAATTACTTGAAAAGCGTTTAGGAGTTCCCGTTATTTCGATTTCTGCTCTTCGTGAAGAAGGAATTAATGAGCTTATTGAAGCAGTTAGAAAAAACGCTAAAAAGAAAAGAAAAGCACGAACAGTTCTCGAAAATAGCGAAATCAGTGAAACGATTAACTTGCTTGAAGAAAATTTTAGGAGCAATGAAGTCGTTGAACCTCTATTTCATGCTATTAAACTTCTAGAAAACGACGAATATGAAATAAAAAAGCATCCAGAAGCACTAAAGTTTCTTAAAAATAGCGAATTTAAGTTCACTTCTACTACTTTTAATGATGATGTAGAAGCTTTTATCGCTGATGCAAGATATCGTTGGATTGTTACCAATTTAGAAGGTGTTGTTTCCAATGTCACTAAAGAGGAAACTACACCAAGTAAAAAGAAACGTAAATTAAGCCGTACTGGTTTAGCTGATAAAATTCTTACACATCGCATATTCGGTATTCCAATCTTTATAGCGATTGTATTTATTATTTTCCATCTTACATTTTCTGAAAATTTCCTTTTCATTGGCGGTCTTCTTGGTGAAGATTTTGTAACTCTACCTGGAACTGCATTTGAAGGTGTATTTGGTGAGGGGGGTATAAATTCACCTGGTGTAATTTTATTTAACCTACTAGAATTAGCTTGTAATAGCATCTCAGATGGATTAGCAAGTATTTATAAGGGTCCAGAGTGGCTAGGAGGCCTTTTATTTGATGGTATCTTGGCAGGTGTTTTTGCTGTTTTATCGTTTTTACCACAAATTATTGTTTTATACTTCTTCATTTCCCTTCTTGAAGATACTGGTTATATGGCGCGAGTCGCCTTTAATTTAGATCGTATATTCCGAAAATTTGGTCTTTCTGGTCGCTCAATCATCCCAATGCTTATGGGCTTTGGTTGTTCGATACCTGCAATGATTAATGCAAGAACACTAAAAAGCGAACATGAACGAGTTGCAACAATTAGAGTCATTCCATTCTTTAGTTGCGGTACTAAAGCTCCGATTCTACTCGCGGTTTCAGGTGGGATTGTCCAATATTTTGGCGTAGGAAATGTTGATGTAATCGTCTTTTCAATGTATGCAATTGGTGTTGTTTTAGCAATGATTACTGCAATTATTATGCGTAAAACAATGTTAAAAGGCGAAACTACACCATTTATTATGGAATTACCGCCATATCGCGTACCAAAAGCAAAAGCTTTATTTATACATCTATACGATAAGGCCAAACACTTTGTTAAAAAAGCCTTTACTATTATTCTTGTTTCTTCAGTTGTAGTATGGTTTTTAGCTCACTTTAGTTTCAATTGGGAGTTCTTAGAAGACAGCCAAATTGAACAAAGTATTTTAATGAATGTTGCCCAATTAGTACGACCTTTATTTACTCCTTTAGGTTTTGGTAGCCAACTTACAAAATACGGGTGGGTCTTTATTGCTGCAGCTGTAACAGGCTTAATTGCTAAAGAAAATGCAATTGGAACATTTGGAACAATTGCTGCTTCTTTAGCAGCAGCCGGTTTAATTACCATTGGTGGAGATAGCGATGTCGATAGTGTAACGGCGATGATTCAGTTAACTAACATTAACTTACCTGCCTTACTTTCCTTTATCGTTTTTAACATGACTACTATTCCTTGTATGGCGGCTGTAGCCACTGCTAAGGCCGAATTAACGAGAAAACAATTCATAGGAACAATAATATTCTGGTTGGCTGTTTCTTATGTAATTTCAAGTTTCATCTATCTAATCGGTAGTTGGTGGTGGACATTATTTATTATTCTTGCTATCTTAGGTTTAGCGGTAGTTGGTTATTTCCTTTACCAAAAATACCAAAATAATAAAGTTGCAAGAGTTTAAGTGAGTAAGAAAATTTATGAATCCGGCGAGATGTATTTAGAAACAATACTTCGCCTTAAAGAAACACAAGAAACAGTTCGATTTGTTGATATTGTTAAAGAAACAAAAAAGGCAAAATCAACTGTTTCACAAGCTTTAACTGAATTAAAAACAAAAAGTTTTCTTAAAGAAGGTCCTAACGGCGAACTTCTTCTAACCAAAAAAGGGAGAAAAGTCGCTGAAGACATATATGAAAAACACTGCATATTAACTGAGTTTTTCATTAAACTCGGTGTAGATCCTCGTATAGCAGAGGAAGATTCTTGTAAGTTTGAACACGATATTAGTGAGGAAACTTTTCAAGCCATCAAAAAAGCATTAGAAAAAGGCGAGCCTCTATAGAGAGTCTCGCCAATTTTTATTAAATTGCTTTGCCCTTAACATAGCAATCTCCGCCTTATACGGCGGTTTTTTATCATAATATGGTGTTTCTAGTATTTTAGGAACATGCGCTAGTAAGGGATGATGAACATATTTACTAATTGTTTCAAAACCAATCGTTCCATAGCCAAGATTTTCATGACGGTCTTTTCTTGCTCCTCGTTCATTTTTACTATCGTTAACATGAACAACTCTTAAACGCTCTAAGCCAATTACTTCATCAAATTCTTTAAGTACTTCATCAACTTTAGTTACATCATATCCTGCATCACTAATATGACAAGTATCTAAACATACACCGAGTCGTTCGGGCCTATCAACATTGTCGATGATATGACGAATATGTTCGAATTTATAGCCAATTTCACTGCCTTTTCCTGCCATTGTTTCAAGGGCAATAATTACATCATCATTATTATCATTTGCTAAGACTTCGTTTAAACCTTTGATAATTTGTTTTAATCCTTCCTCTTCACCTGCTCCAACATGAGAACCAGGATGTAAAACGAGGGTTTTAATACCAAAGTCAGCAACTCTTTGTAATTCTTTCTTTAAAAAATCGACTGCTAGTTCAGCTGTACTTGGGTTAAGTGAATTACCTAAATTAATAATGTATGGTGCATGAGCGATAATATGATTGCTATTCATGCCACTTTTTTTAAGTGCTTCTTTACCTTTATTAATATTTAGCCGTTCAGTAGGTAAACGGTAACTATTTTGTGGGGCTCCTGTATAAATCATGAAAGTATTCGCACCATAAGAGAGTGCTTCATTAACTGAGCCTAAATAATAATCTGGGCTACTTAAAGAGACATGGCAGCCTAAAATAAATTCTTTATTCATTTTAAGATCCTTTCTTATACTTTTCGCGTCTTTGTCGTTGAATATCTTTTTTTATCATTTCTCTTCGATGACGTCTTTTTACTTTATCGACAGCTTGTTTTACTTTCTTTTTATAACCAGGTTTAACAACATTCGAGCGAGTTCTTGCGATTGTACGTTGTATTTTATTATCAAGTTCTTTTTGGGAATCTGTTTTTATTCTAGTTTTTGGCTTTTCAATTTCAGTTTCAATAAATGTTCCTTTACTAAAGCGTAAAACATTAAAACTTACACCAAAAGATTCAAGTTTTTCAACAGTTTTTAAACTATCGTGATCATAAAAGGAAAAGCAATCCCCTTCTTGATCAAAACGGCCAGTTCTTCCTGCACGATGGAAATAAAATGCATGATCTCGTGGGAAATTAACATTAAGAACATCGCTAATATTTGGAATATCTATCCCACGAGCGGCAATATCACTTGCAACTATTATTCTAAATTCATCATTACGTATTCTTCTAAGCATTTGTTTTCGTTCGCGTGGAGTTAAATTACCATGTAAAATGCCACATTTTATTCCGCTATTTACTAAATACTTATATAAATTATCAACTTCTTCGACTTCAGAACAGAAAATTAAAAGTAAATAAGGATTACGCCATTTAATAAAATCACGAACAATTTCAAAACGATTTTGATGATGAACGTCAATCAAATGATGTTTAACACGTTCACTAGTTTGATAGATGTCACTCATTTCGATAATATGTGAAGAGCCAACATAACGCTCAATAATCGAATTTAGAGTTTTTGGAATAGTTGCAGAAAAGATCATTATTTGTGGACTATCTAGTTGAAGCAATATTTCATTTACAATTGGTAAAAACCCTGAATCCATAAGCATATCAGCTTCATCTAATACTAGTGTTTTTACGGTTCGAAGAGTAATAACGCTATTCACAAATCCTACATCTTTTAGGCGACCAGGTGTTGCGATTATAAGTTGGGGGCCTAAAGACATTTGAGCGATGTTACGAGTTTTTTCAATGCCTCCAGCAAGAAGTAAAATGCGGAAATTTCCTAATTTTTGATTAATTTCAGTTGCAAAATCATAGATTTGTTTAGCTAGTTCTCTTGTAGGAGCAAGAATTATTGCTTGAACCTCATTAATATCAACATTTAATTTATTTAAAATTGGAACTAAAAAAGCATGTGTCTTGCCTGATCCTGTTTCTGAACGTGCTAAAAGAGATTCACCGCGTAGGGCGATTGGAATCACTTTTTCTTGTACAGGTGCTAGATTTATATAACCTAGTTCAGCTAAAACTTCGACAAGTTCTGTTTTTAAATTAAATTGCTTAAATAACGCCATCTTTTCCTCAACCGTTATTATACTATAAAATGGTGTTTTTGTGTTATTATATGCATGAGGAAGACTATGAGATTATTTGTTACAAAACCACAAGGATATTGCTTTGGAGTAACAAGGGCAATTGACCTAGCATTAAAGGTTAGGAGTGATTTTCCTAATGCAAAAATAACCGTTGTTGGAATGTTAGTTCATAATGACGAGGTCACAAAACTACTTGAATATAACCAAATATCTACTAAAAAAGGACTTAAGCACAAATTAATTGACTTTTTAAGAAATGTTGACCCATCAACTCATCTTATTTTCACTGCTCATGGTCATCCTGTTGAATTTAATAAAATTGCACATGAAAGAAACTTAATTATTCATGATGCAACTTGTAAAATGGTTCAATTAAGTCTAGATAAAATCAAAGAAAACCTCTTAAGTGGTCATCAAGTTATATATATTGGTAAAAAAGGTCACCCCGAAGTTGAGGCTGCTCTTTCAATTAGTAATAACATCTTCTTATATACAAATAATAAGGATTTTGATTTTTCAAAAATTACTGATGAATCACCTTATGTAATTAATCAAACTACTCTATCCATTTTTGAAATACAATCATATCATCAAAGAATTATGCAAAGAATACCTGGTGCAAGAATCGTTGATGAGATTTGTAACGCCACAAGACTTCGTCAAGAAGCTGTAATGAAAATACCTGGAGAAGTTGATCTTATTTATATTGTCGGCGGTGATCAATCAAGTAATACTGCTAAGTTAGTAGAAATTGCTAAATTAACTCATCCAGACAGTATTGTAAAACGAATAAAAACGGTCGCTGACATTGATGTCAACGACCTAAAAGCTGTGACTTATATAGGAATTTCAAGTGGAGCTTCTACTCCACCTCATTTAGTTGATGAAATTATCCACTTTTTAGAAGGTTTTTAAGCCTTAATTACCTTTGGAGGTATTTCATGGATAATTGTTTTAATTTTAAGTGTTGGATCAAAATCTAATAGCACTTTTTTTAGTTGTTCCATAAAAATATTTTCGATTTCATGTGGTAAATCTAGATAATTGTAATTTGCTAATTCAATGTCTCTTCTTACATAATGAGGTGCATCACCACTAATAAAAAGGTCATAACCTTCTTCTTTTGCTACCTTCCAGGAGCGACTACCTGCGCCACCTACAATTGCAACTGATTTAATTGATTGCTCTCCTTTATCAATCAATAAACCATACGGAACATTAAGAACTCTAGTAGCAAAACTAGCAAATTCAGCGATTTTAAGTGGTTCTTTTAGTTCGCCACCTCTTGCCATTGGATTATTTTCTAAGGGTCGAATATTAATTAATTCTAACTTTTCTGCAAGTGCATCGTTCATACCTTGTTTTCCGCTATCAAAATTAGTATGTAGAGAATAAACAGGTAGGTTAATTTCATCTAAATACAATGCGAATTCTTTCTTATCTTCGTCTTTTTTAAAGACTTGAAAGCGTGTTCCATAAATAAAGGAATGATGAGTAAAGACAATATCTGGTTTAAAGTCTAACACTTCTTCAATAATTGAGCGATCTAAATCTAGGCAAATGACAATTCGTTCAATTTTTTCGGGTAACCTGCCAGTCATTAAACCAACAAAATCATGATTTTCTTTTGCAATTCGTTTTGGATAAAGTTTTCCAAAGTATCTAAGCAATTTTCTTGTTTCAATCATAAGATATTTTTTATCCTTTCTTGTTCTGCAATTATCTCGAGTCTTCGATGGGGAGGTAATTCCTCTTGTTTAAGCAAAGCTACGTTTCTGAGATAGATTTTCTTCCATTTTTCTTTAAAAGCAGGAGTTTTTTTACGAATATTAATCGGGCCAAATTCAGTTTCAAGGTTACATACTGGACAAGCTGCATTGATTGCGACAATAATTTCATAAAAATGACGACCTTCTTTTACAACTTCTTCATCAATAATCATAAATCCTAAAAATGATAGCATCTTTCTAACACTAGGCTCACTGTTATTAGGTGCAAGAATTAATTTTTTTATATTATCTAGTTTTTCTTTCCCTTTTGATAATATTTCACAAAGAAGCTCACCGCCTAAACCTGCGATTACAAGAGTATTTACTTTCTTTGGTAGACGGTCTAGGCCATCTCGAAGAGCTGTTTTAATAACTTTTTCTAGATTCGCTTCTTTAACTTTTTTATTTAAATTATCAAAAGGTCCTTTTTTATTATCACTTGCATAAACATATTTGTGCCCGTGCAATGCCAAAAAGATAGGCAGCTGACCGCTGTCGGTACCGATATCGCCAACTACATCTTCTGGTTCAATAAATTGGGAAATTATTTTCAAACGTCTTGATAACATTAATCTTTCTCATGATAATCAGCTAATCTACGACTACGATTTGGATGACGTAGTTTTCTAATTGCTTTTGCTTCAATTTGTCGAATTCTCTCACGGGTAACGCCAAATTCTCGACCTACTTCTTCTAAAGTACGAGGTTTATTGTCATCTAAGCCATAACGTAGACGTAAAACACGTTCCTCACGTGGAGTTAAATCTTGCATAACTTGATATAATTCATCATTTAAAAGTGATGTTCTTGTAAACTCGGTTGGACTTTCAACTTCTTTATCTTCAACAAAATCACCTAAATAAGAGTTGTTTTCGTCTCCAATTGGAGTTTCTAGACTTACCGGCTCCATCGCTATTTGTTGAATTTCACGAATTCTTGCTGGAGTCATTTTTTCATCATCAAGTGCTTTGCTTATTTCTTCTGGTGTTGCTTCTCGGCCAAGTTCTTGCGTTAATTTGCGTTGAGTACGACTAATTTTATTAATCGTTTCAACCATATGAACAGGGATTCTAATTGAGCGGCCTTGGTCTGCAATAGCACGAGTAATTGATTGTCTAATCCACCAAGTAGCATAAGTTGAAAACTTATAACCCTTCTTATAATCGAACTTTTCTACCGCTTTAATTAGTCCAATATTACCTTCTTGGATTAAATCTAGAAACTGCATATTAGCGTGGCTATAGCGTTTAGCAATACTAACAACAAGGCGAAGGTTACTACTAATTAATTCATCTTTTGCACTTAAATCACCATCTTCATGATAGGCTTTAGCTAATGCTTGTTCTTCATCTTGCTTTAAAAGTTCATAATTACCAATTTGACGAAGGTACATTTTTACTGAATCGCTTACATTAATATCATTACGTGGTTGTTGCCTAATTTTTTTTTGACTAATTTCTTCAACATGTTCGTCTTCTTCGTCTTCAGAGTCGAACATTTCATCATACATTTCATCTTCTTCGCTAGTTTCACTTATTTTCTTTTCGATTTCTTCTTCGCTAATATTTTCATCATCAAGATCATCATCATATTCATCATCAAACTCACCAGTTACAATATCAATTTTCTTTTTTTTGAAAAATTCAACTAATTCATTTAAATCATCGTCATCAAAACTATATTTTCTAAAAGCGTCAAAAATTTCATCTTGTTCAAGATAACCATTCTTTTTACCGCGTTTTACGAGACGATCTTTGATTTTTTGAATTTCGTTTTTATCATCCTCTTCATCATCGAAATTAGGAATTTCAAAATCTTCCTCATCTTCGTCATCAAATTTAACTGTTTCTTCTTCGATATCTATTAATTTTTCATCTTGCTCTTTTAGAGTCTTTTTTTCTTTTTTGGCCATTAGTTAGAACCTCCTTTTGCATCCTTTGCTTTTTTATTCAAGCGTTCCCTACGTTGTTTTCGTAAATGTTCCGCTAAAATTGCTTTTTCTATTGGGTCACTAGTTTGTGATAGAACCTCTTCTTCAATAATTTTGACTTTATATGATTCTTTTTCTTCGTTAATTGCTCGAAGAGCATCATTAAGTTTATTTTGATTAAATGATTTTGTTTTATCATTTTCTTCTAAATACATTACTTCATCTTGATAATATTTTTTCCGTTCATCTTCTAATAAACTACTATTTAAATAGTTATATATATTAGCGTATACATGTTCATCATCTTCTTTTTTTACAATTGTTAAATATTGCGCGATATATTGATAAAAATCATTAATGAATGTTTTAACATTTGCGTTATAAAATTTAACGGCTTCAGGAAAATGAATCATTTGATATAAAATTGTTTGTTCAGCAAGTTGAAGTTTTGATATTTCGCGTTTAGTGAGCAATCTATCATCAACTTTTATTGCTCTTTCATATTTTTGATCTCGTTCTTGCCGATTTTTGTAAGCTGCAACTTCAGCCTCTAACGTCGAACGGCCAAAATTAGTGATCTTAACGAGTTTATTTAAATAATCATCGATATCAAGTAGTGATTTTAGATTTGCAATCGTTGGTAGAAGGCTATTAACAAAGTCTTTTCTTTCTTTTAAATTCGATAATGGATTGTGTTTTAGATAATAATTTAGTGTAAATGTGCTCTTATCAACTAAATTATTTAAAAATCTTACTAATCCTTCTTTTCCTTCAGCTTTTAAAATATCATCTGGATCACGCTTATCATCTTTATTATCAACGATGGTATATGCTAGATTTGCCTTATCAAGGACTTTTGTCATTGCTAAAGTAGCACTTTGGCCTGCATCATCTCCATCAAGGCATAATCTAACTTCAGCATTTAACATACGCAAAAGATTAATATGATCTTTTGTTAGTGCAGTTCCCATTAGTGCAACAACAGATTCAATCCCAACTTCATTTAAGGCAAAAACATCCATAAATCCTTCTAAAACATATACATAACCAACATTACGTGCAATAGATTTAATCCTATGATAGTTATATAAAATGCTAGTTTTATGGAAAACAGGTGTCTCTGGAGAGTTCATGTATTTAGCTGTCTTTTCACCTTGTTTATAAATTCGACCACTAAAACCAACAACTCTTCCTTCTTGGTCATGAATTGGAAACATTATGCGTCCTTGATTAACATCAAAAGGTTTATCTAACGAACCACCTAAAATTCCAATATCTTTTATTGTTTTAATACTATGGCCTTTATTTAAAAGATAAGTTATCGTTTCACTACCTGAAATTGATGAAAGCCCAATTCTATATTTTTTCCGCATATCTTGGTTGATTTTGCGATTTTCTAAATATTTAATCGCCTCATCACCCTCTTTTGTAAGTAAACAAAATTCATAATAAGTTGCTAAGTCATTTAAAGCTTTATATAAAGGTTCATTTTTTACATCTTGCGGTGATACATATTTTTCTTTCTCAAAAGCAGGATCAGTAAAATTAACCATATCAGCGATTCTTCTAGCTGCTTCAAAATAAGAAATCTTTTCAAACTCACTTACAAAGTTAATAGCATTTCCACCCTTGCCACAGACAAAACATTTAAAAATCTGTTTATCAGGACTAATTGATAGTGATGGATTAGTGTCATCATGAAAAGGACAAAGTGCAACATAGTTATTACCTTTTTTATTAACGGGAATAAAGCGAGAAATAATATCAACAATATCGATTCTTGCTAATAATCTTGTCGCTGCATCAAACATATAGCCTCCTTTTCTTTACTATTAAACAACTTGTAAACTACTAAAAATATACTTTATCGCCAAAATACGCTATTAATTCGTGAATTGGTAATCTAATTTGATCCATCGTGTCTCGATCACGAATGGTAACAGTATTATCTTCTAATGTGTCAAAATCAACAGTTACGCAGAATGGTGTTCCAATCGCATCTTCTCGTCGATAACGTTTGCCAATACTACCTGTGTCATCGTAGATAACACGGAAGTGTTTGCTTAATTCATCAAAAAGCTCTAGAGCTTTATCATTAAGTTTCTTACTTAGTGGCAAAATCGCGATTGTATACGGTGCAAGTACCGGATTTAACCGCATAACAATGCGAGAATCGTTTTCAAGTTCTTCTACATCATAGGCATCAGTTAATACCATTAATAATAATCGATCAAGGCCAACTGATGGTTCAACGCAGTAAGGAATATACTTTTCGTTAGTCGCGGGATCTAAATATTCAAAATTTTCACCACTTTCTTCCATGTGACGTCTTAAGTCATAATCGGTACGATTAGCAATACCCCATATTTCACCCCATCCAAAGGGGAACAAATATTCAATATCTGTCGTTGCTTTAGAATAAAACGATAATTCATTCATATCATGGTCTCTAAAACGCAAGTTTTCTTCTTTAATACCTAAACTTTTCACAAAATCAATGCAAAAATCTTTCCAATATTTAAACCATTCATCATCAGTACCTGGAGCACAGAAAAACTCTAATTCCATTTGGGTAAATTCTCTGGTTCTAAAAATAAAATTGCCCGGCGTTATTTCATTTCTAAATGATTTTCCAACATTAGCAATTCCAAAAGGAATCTTTTTTCTGCTCGTACGTTGCACATTTTTAAAGTTTGTAAATACACCTTGTGCGGTTTCAGGACGGAGATAAACTTCACTTTGATTATCTTCGGTTACGCCAATATGTGTTTTAAACATTAAATTAAACTTACGAATATCTGTAAAATCAGAGGCGCCGCAATTTGGGCATTTAACTTTATTTTCTTTTATAAATGCTGAAATTTGTTCATCATTCATCGCACTTACTTTAGCTTCAGGAAATTGATCTTCTATAAGTTGATCAGCTCGATGTCTCATGCGACATTTGCGACAATCAATTAATGGATCATTAAATGTTGTTACGTGACCCGTAGTTCGCCATACGGCAGGATTCATTAAAATGGCTGCATCAACTCCAACATTGTAGCGAGATTCTTGCACAAACTTCTTCCACCATAAATTTTTAATGTTTGTTTTTAGTTCAACACCTAAGGGACCATAATCCCATGTATTAGATAAACCACCATAAATTTCAGAACCTTGATAAACAAAGCCAGATGTAATTAAATGATTCACAATTGTTTCGAATTCATGCTTCTTTTTCATATTATTTCCTCGCTTAAAAAATAAACTATTAAGTAATATGATAGTCTAAACATAATTATTCTGTCAACCTATTATAAGTGTACTATTTTTAATATTATTTTTAAAGATTAAAACTTAGTTTTAAAAGTGGTAAACTTTGAAAAGTTAAACTAAAAACATCGCTTAAAAATTCAATAATAGTCCTTAAGATTGGTGCCATTTGATCTTCATTAAATTTATTAGAAAACCAATCACTTTCTTTTTTTACAAATATATTATATAGAGCATTTACATTTACTTCATCTAGTTCGATATCAATTAATTTTTTGCAGTTAACACAAAACAATCCACCTTCTTTAATGTTAATTGCAGCTAGATTTTTAAGCGATCCGCAAGTTTGACAACTTGCGAAATTTTGTTCGTATCCACAAATATTTAAAAGATGTAGCGAAAAAATAGTAGCGATTACAAGTGGCGATTTATCTTCTTCTATATATGAAAGTGCGCTTTTAAAAAACGGATAAATTGATCTTGCTTCATCGTTTTCTTTAATAATTAGACGTGTAAGTTCAGCTAGATAATTTAAAACAGTAAGCTTATCAAAATTACTTAACAATTTAGACATATTTAAAAGTGGCTTTGCCCCAACTACAAGTGGGCCACCTTTTGCATCAATTGTTTCTATATTAATTAGATTACCAATCGTAATAATTGAGGATAGTTTAGCAGTTGGTCTTAAAAGCCCCTTTGCCTTAAAAGAATAAAAACCATCAGTAGTTATACTAGTGACGATAACATCATATTCTTTATGTGGGACTAGACGAATAACGATTACTTCCATCTTTAATTACTTCATTAAACCAAGTTTTTTTATTAATTTTGGATTATCTCGCCAATTTTCTTCAACTCTAACGAGTATTTCTAGCTTAACAGGCATCCTAAAGTGTTTATTTAAATCATATTCGCTTTGGAGACGTATCCTTTTAATAAGTTTTCCGCCTTTTCCAATAATAATTCCTTTTTGACTATCTTTTTCAGTGACAATATCAACAAGAACTTCCTTTTTGTTTTCTTTATTTTCAATATGACGCACCACTACGGCTACGCTATAGGGGATTTCTTGTTTTGTTAGCATAATAATTTTTTCTCTAATTATTTCACTAATAATAAACTCCTCATCAGAAATTGTTTTCATATCAAGGGGATAATATTGTGGACCCTCTGGTAAGAGTTTTTCAATTTCGCTAATAATTTCATCAAGATTAAAATTTCTAATGGCACTTGTTTCAATTAAAATCGCATCCTTAAAAAGAGTTTGATATTTTTCTTTTAAGGCTTTTACTTGCTCAAAGCGTGCTAAATCAATTTTATTAAAAACAATAATTAATGGCTTATCTTTTGGGAGGCGTTCAACAATTAAGTTATCGCCTGTTCCAAAGGGAAGACTAGCATCAACGACTAAAACTACTACATCTGCATCAAGAAATGAACTATATGAGGCTTTATTCATAAGTTCGCCATATGCTTTATGAGGCTTATGAATTCCTGGGGTATCAACAAAAACAATTTGAAGATTATCACGGTTGAAAACGCCAATAATCGCTGAGGTTGTTGTATGAGGTTTAGGCGTAACTATTGCAACTTTTTCGCCCAAAATTGTATTTAGAATTGTTGATTTACCTGCGTTAGGTCGCCCAACGATTGAAACAAAACCACTTTTCATTTTTTTATAGGTCACTATCATCAAAGGCAAAAGGTAGTAAATCTTCTTTATTTACTTCTAAAATATCGCCTTTCATATTTGTAAGAATAATAAGTGCTTCTTTTGGTAGTAATTCACTTATTACTTGTCGACACGAACCACAAGGACTAATTGGCTTTGCAGTATTACCAACAATTGCAAGAGCGACAATATCATCTTTTTTTACACCGTGATTATACGCATTATAAATGGCGTTTCTTTCGCCACACATTGCTGAACCATAAGCAGCATTTTCAATATTTGCACCATGATATATTGTGCCATCTTTAGTTAAAAGTGCCGCACCAACTTTAAATTTAGAATAAGGCACATAAGCATTATCCATTGCCTTAATTGCTTCTTTAATTAATTTTTGTTTATCCATCATGTTCTCCTTCTTCCAATAATTTGATCTTGTAATTGAAACATTTCTTTTTCACTTTCTTCATCTTCATGATCATAACCAAGTAAATGAAGTAGGCCGTGAATAAAAAGAAATTTCATTTCTCTTTTTAGAGGGTGTTCATACTCTTTTGCTTGTTCAATTGCTTTTTCTCCGCTGATGATGATTACTCCAAGTAAGCGTGGCATTGAAGAAATTATTGCTACTTCATCTTCACTTCGTTCATCAAAAGCAAAAGATAGCACATCAGTTACCTCGTTTTTGTTTCGATAATTTTTATTTAGTTTTTTAATCGTTTTATTATCGACGATTTGAACTTCAACAATAAAATTATCGTCAATTTTTAATATTTTTAGTGCCTTTTTCGCATAATAACGAAAAGACCCTGCGAATTCATCAAAACTAGGATCAAGTTCATTTAGATAATCAAGTTGCATCAAAAAACCTCAACTTTATTTTATCACATTATCCTTATTACGCTTTAAAAAAGCGTTATTTTAAATTGTTATAATGTCTTATTGCCTGACGTTGCCTGCTTTTTTCTATATCAAGCGATAAAAGTTTATCAGTTAAATCCACAAAATAGACATAACCAAAGAAATGAAAAAGGAAATAGTTAAGACTGTAAGTTTTGTTAAAATACATAAGAGCACCAACAAGAATTATTAAAACTGCATAAACTAAATAATGTAGAATTAGCCTTTTTGTCGCTAATTTAGCACTTAACTTGTTGATATTATCGATTTCTTTATGAAATGGTTCTCTTGCTTTATATAAATTAGAGATTATAAGAAGGTTATGATCTAGAGCTAATTCTTCACCTTTTAAATATAGTGATCCTTCCTTTTTTAAGTAAACGAGTAAGACCACAATTAATAAATTAGGGGCATTAAGCCAATCATTTGATATAAATACAAGACTAATAATTAGAGCAATTAAAAGACGACTAAAAACAATTAGAGGATATGAAAACATCGGAGCTTTTAAACTATATACTTCCTTTAATTTTTCAATTATATTACCTCGAAGTGATTGAATTTTAGGATTCATAACATAATCATCAAAACGCTTCATTAAATAAAATAGGACAAACCTTTCAATTAGATGTGTAATAAAGGCCAAAATTAAAAATAAAAAGGCTAACCAAGCATATTTTTCACTATGACTATAATATAAACCGATTCCTCCAAAAACGACCATTACAAGGTTTAAAATTGAAGAAGCAATCGCATTAAAATATTTTCGTTTTTTATATGTTTCAGGAATCGGCGCCCGTGTTGAACTATAACTGTTAATTTTTAGAAAATGACCTGTAAAGTATGTCCAAAGCTGCTTCTCAGAAAGGAAATAACGACCCCTAGAAGGATCTAAAATGAGATAACGTTTAAAACCGCTTTTTTTACTTACTACAAAATGAAGCATGCTTTGGACATCAATTTGGATGATTAATGGTCCCTTTATTTTTCTAAAAGCACTCTTATCATCGGCCTTAAAACCCTCAAATGATAAACCGTACTTTTCACCTACTTCACAAATGTCTAAAAAGTTATCAATCTTTTTATTAAAGGAGAGATAAAGAAAGTTTTCATCACGGTTAACATTGGCCAGCAACATTTTAAGACATGTTTCACCACAAGTTTCGCTTTTATCTTGTTTAATAAAGTAACGCATAATATCACCCTATTAATAAATTGACATCTTTATGTGATTTTGTTCGTTTTTATATAAAAAAATCACGGCTTGCCGTGATTTTCCTATTTTTTTAATTTTTTAGCGTCTTTTACGACGTTTGCGCCGCGCTTGTTCTTCTTTAAGTTTACGAGCTAGGCCAGGCTTGACGTAATATTTACGTTTTCTTGCTTCTGCTAAGGTTCCAGCTTTGTTAACTTGACGCTTAAAACGTTTGAGGCTATCTTCTAGCGATTCGTTTTCTCGAACTGTAATTTTTGGCATCGTTAATCAACTCCTTCCTTCGCAGTTTGCGTTTTCCGTTAGTATTATAGATGCATAAGAGGGGAAATGCAACACTTTTATGTGCTGATTTCCTCTTTTTGCTACTTTAGATAATTGCTGGTCCTGAGCTTGTGCCAATACGATTAGCGCCTGCTGCGACCATTTTTTTAAGATCTTCGTTAGTGCGGACACCACCACTTGCTTTAACGCCAACATGAGGTCCAACTGTTTCTCTCATTAATTTAACGGCTTCAACAGTTGCGCCGCCAGTGGAAAATCCTGTACTTGTTTTTACAAAATCGGCACCAGCTTTAACACTGATTTCACATGCTCTTTTAATTTCTTCAGGGGTTAAAAGGCATGTTTCTAAGATAACTTTTAATGTTAATTCACCACACATTTGTTTAATGCGGAGAATTTCATTAAAAACATATAAATCGTTTTTAGCTTTTAGTTGTGAGACATTAAGTACCATGTCGATTTCTTCTGCTCCATCTTGAATGGCGATATCGGTTTCCATAACTTTTGCTTCAGTAGCATTAGCACCAAGGGGAAAGCCAATAACGGTACAAACTAGTACATCAGTATCTGCTAATAGGTATGAAGCAAGCGGAACAAAGCAAGGATTAACACAAACACTTGCAAAGTTATGTTCTTTTGCTTCAGCACATAGTTTTCTAATTTGTTCTTCTGTAGCATCAGCTTTTAAAAGGGTGTGATCAATTAATTTATTGTATTTCATAGATTGTCCTCCTTAAATCTATAATTTATAAACTTAATTCCGTTGGAATTGGTTTTTGATTAACAAGAATAAAGGCGATGATAAGTAGGTAAAGAGCTGAACCAACTACCATTGCAATTACATACCATTTGCGTGCAAATGGTTTGTTTTTTGCAAACGCGAATATATAAACAAGCGCTAACGGAGGAAGAATGATACTTAAAATAATTTTTAAAATATCTGGATAATCGTAAGGATCAACACCTCCATAACCTTCGTTTACTTCATGTTTTGTCTCTTTTTCTTGTTTTTTCATATTACTATTATAGAAAAAAGTTGAGTTTAACTCAACTTTATCTACTATTCACCAGTTTTTTGTTTAGTGACTACTTTTTTGGCTGCTGGAGCTGCTTTTTTTGGTGCAGCTTTTGCTTCTTTGGTAATCTTTTCTTTTCTACGTAGTGATCTTTTTGGTTTTTCCTTGGTTTTTTCTTCAACTGCAACTGTCATAACGTCTTTGCCTTTATAAAAACCACATTTTGGACAAACTTTATGTGATTGAATAAGAGCACCACAGTTAGTGCAAGTTGTTAAACCAGTAACGGTTAATTTGAAGTGTGTACGGCGTAATCTTTTACGAGTTTTTGAAACTTTTCTAAATGGAACTGCCATAATAATTACCTCCTCTTAGTGATAATACTATCGTATTATAACATTAGAAAATACATTGTCAACAATATTACGACATTTTATCAAAAAATCGTTATTCTAATCATTATATGCGGTTAATTTATTGCGACACTGTCTAATTTTGTAGAGTGTTTTGATCACCTTATGTTTAATATATTCATCACTTTTTATATAAAGAGGCAAATAATTTGAGGTGTGACCAAAATAGGCGTTTTTACTTTTATCAAAGTATTCAATGAGTACTTCAACTTCTTTATTTAAAAATTTAGAAGCATAATCTTTACTAAGTTCATTAGCTAAAGTAAGAAGTTTAGAAACTCGTTCTTTTTTGATGTCAGGCACGATTTGTTCTTTTAAAATCGCAGCTTTTGTGCCTTTTCTTTGGCTATAAGGAAAGACATGAAGATCAGAAAACTTCATTTTCTTAATAAATTCATAGGTTGAAATGAATTGCTCTTCCGTTTCGGTTGGAAAACCGACGATAACATCGGTTGTTATTGCTACTTCCGGCATATATTTACGAATTAAATCAATCTTATTTTTAAAATCTTCTATAGTGTATTTACGGTTCATTAAGTTTAATATTTCATCATTTCCACTTTGAAGTGGAATATGAAGATGTTTTGCTAGCATTGGTGTTTTACTAATTAATGCAATTAGTTCCTCAGTAACTTCATTAGCCTCAATTGAAGAAATGCGAAGTCGATAAAGCGACGGACATATGCGGATAATTTCTTTAATTAGCTCTGTTAGATTTGTGCCAATATCTTGTCCATAAGTGCCAGTATTAATACCCGTTAAAACAATTTCTTTATACCCAAGATTAGTTAACTCTTTTGCTTCTTTTATAGCTTCGTCAAATGAGCGACTTCTACTTTTACCTCTTGCGTGAGGAATAATGCAGTAAGAACAAAAATTATCGCAACCATCTTGAATTTTTAAATATGCTCGAGTATGAAGAGTTTTAGCGCATGCTCCAAGCTCTTCATATTCAAACTGACGAGGATTATCCCTAAGAGCAACGATTTGCTCTTTGTTTTGTTCAAAAGACCGTATATAATCGAATACTTTATCTCTATTTGATGTTCCTAAAACAATAGAAATATTAGGAATATCACTAATAAAATTTTTATTTATTTGACTATAACAGCCCATTACTACACTTATTGCATTAGGATGTTTTTTTATTTCTCTTCTTATAATTTGGCGTGATTTTTGGGCGGCAGTATGAGTTACTGCACATGTATTAATTATTAATACATCAACTTCATCATCAAAAAGGGCCATTTGATAGCCCTCACTATTTAGTTTTTCTGCAATAGCATCTAGTTCATAGGCATTAACTTTACAGCCAATAGATACCATCTTATAAGTCTTTTTCATTATTTAAGACCTTTTATAAATTGACGGTAAAGTTGTTCACTAATAAGTTTTTCTTTATGAAGAGCATTAACAAAACCCTTCTTATCACCTGCGTAATATGCTTTTACAACTGGCATAACACGATCTACTAAATGATTAGTAACAGGCTTTTTAATTCGTTTATCAAATAGAGGAATTTTAGCATCTAATCTTCCCTGCTTATTAATAATAAAAATCGTTAGAAAGTCAAAATGAAGGTATGCACGAGAAGTAATATCGCCATCTAGATAAATTAGCGTCGTAAAATTTGATTCATATAGTGCATAATTATAAACTTCAAAAGAATCTATCAAAGAGTCACCAATATGGTCAACTAAGTCAGAATAGGGGAAAGTTAGTAGTTTTTCAGGCGTTTCCGAGTAGATTATATTGTGCGTTTGTAGGTAAAGCGGAACATAAATATTTGAGTTTCCTTGCTTAACTGAAGGTAAACCTTCCTTTACGATGTTAACTACTTCTTTTAGATTCTTACCTGCATTAAGAGCAGCATCTTCAATCGCATGTTTATTAAGTAATGCTTGAATAATGATATTAGCTTGAATAATTGTAAAATCATCATTAGCGTTATAAAGACGCGTAAAAAAGGGATAAGGCGATAGAACCTTACGATTTTGTTGAAAAAATTGGTAATCATTACTTTTATTTACATAATCGTAATTGTGCCTAGATTCTAATGTTTCATAAATTTTCATATTGATACTCCTTTAAACCTACTAAATGAATAGCAGCTGTTTCTGTTCGTAAAATACGTTTCCCTAGACTAACTGAGATAAAGTCAGCTTCTTTTGCAATTTGTTTGTAGCGGTCTAATCTTTTTTTTCTTTTTTCTTATCTAGTCTAATAACAACATATTCACTAAGTAAGAGAATAACTTCATCAACACCAAGTTCAGTTGCCTTTTGAACTACTAAATCAACCTTACTACCTTTACTAAGACAATAGTATAACTTTAAATATGGTTTTTTAGGATCTACTTCATCTAAAAATTTTACTAATTTGCTCTTAAAGGGTTCTATTGAAACAACCTCATAAATTGCTAATTTTCCCTCTTTGCTAACTAATTCAAACTGCTCACCTATTTTAGTGCGCATTACTTTAAGAAGATGAAATTGATCATCTTTACTTAAAGTTAGTTCACCCTTAATAACTTCTCCAAAATAGCGCTGCATTATTGCAAAAATTCTCCGTTACCATCTTTTAGGTCGCTTTTAGTTAAAAATAGAACTCCAACGATGATATTTAATACATATAAAACTCCTAGAGTAATTAAAAAAGTTAATAAAATCGCACTTTTACCGCCTAGAATATATGCCATAACAACACTAGCAAGAAGAATTAAAACATGGCCAACGAGCCAACTTAAACCTTTTTTAAAATCATTTAAGTAAAAATAGGCCGCACCAGTAAAACCAACTGCTATAAATAGGAGGCTAGCAGTTAACTTCTTCTTAGGTTTATATGTGCTATGTTCTGGTTCAAGTGGATCAAGAGTTAGAGTTAAATCAACTGTTCTAACTTTTTTTGTCCTTATAGGATTAATTTCGCCACAAACTGGACAAACTTTAACGTTAGCATCTATATTTGAATGACAATTTCGACATTTAGCCATAATTATTACCTTCTAGATAATAATTATAGCAATAAAAACATTTGTTTTTAAGGTATATCCTTAAAATTAATAAAAAAAGAGGAACAGCAGTTCCTCTAAATGTTTTTATCGTTTGAACCTATCCTTAAATCGCTGGAAGATCGATTTTTCTTTAGGTTCAATTTTTTTGTATTGTTCAAGTAATTCGCGTTGTTCTTTTAAGAGGTTTTCTGGTGTTTTGATATCAAATTCTAAGTATTGATCACCTGTCCCGCCACGAAGACCATTAACGCCTTTACCTTTTAGTCTTAGTTTTGTACTAGGCTGGGTCCCAGCAGGAATTTTAACTTCAACATTACCGTATACAGTCGGCACTTCTATAGTTGTTCCAAGAGCAGCATCGACAAAATCAAGTGGGATTGTAAGCGTAATATCGTTACCATTTCTAACGAATGATTTATGTGGTTTAACGATGATTTCTAAGTATAGATCGCCGTTAGGACCACCGTTATAGCCGCGTTCGCCTTTTTCAACAATGCGAATTTGTTGACCAGTATTAATACCAGCAGGAATCTTAACATCTAAATCAACCTTAACACGGTTATAGCCTGCACCATTACATTTGCTACAGCGATTTCTAATTGTTTTACCACTTCCTCCACAAGTTGGACACGTTTTTTGTGTTTGCATTGTACCAAAAAGGGTTTGCTGCGTTGCACTAACTACACCAGTGCCATTACATGTTGAACATGTTTCTATATCGCTTGGTGATTCAGCACCAGTCCCATGGCAATGAGTACACATTTGATCGTATATATGACGGAATTTAATACGTTTCCCTTTAATTGCATCCATAAAATCAATCCGAACTCTAGCTATTACATCGTTTCCTGTTACGGGACCAGTAGGCTGTCTTCTTGTTCTACCTCCTCCAAAGAAACTTGAGAAAATGTCTCCAAGATCGACATCTTGGAAGCCGCCTGCACCGCCACCGAAAGGACCACTGCCGGCAGTTTGATCAAAGGCGGCATGACCAAATTGGTCATACATTTGTTTCTTCTGCGGATCACTTAAAATATCATAAGCTTCTTGAACTTCTTTAAACTTTTCATTAGCCCCTTTTTCTTTATTAATATCAGGGTGATATTTCTTAGCAAGTTTACGGTAAGAAGATTTAATTTGATCTTGTGTTGCGTTTCGACTTACACCTAAGACGTCATAATAATCTCTTTTAGTTGCCACAGTTACATCCTTTCTCTAACTTGGGATGGCACAGCCACCCCGATTAAATATTCATAAATTCGTTATTCTTTATCAGTTTCGGTAAAATCAGCATCGACGACATCATCATTTTTTGGTTCATCGTAGCCAGCTTCATTACCGCTAGTTTGTCCGCTTTGGGCTTGTTGTTGAGCCATAAATTCAGCGGCTTTTTCTAGATCACTAATTTTTGAACGAAGGGTATCGTAGTCTTCTTTTTCAAGAGCTTCTTTTAGTTCAGCTAAAAGTTTTTCTGTTTGTTCTTTTTGTGTAGCATCGATCTTATCGCCTTGTTCAGCTAGACTTTCTTCAATACTTGAAATGTATTGTTCAGCCTTATTTTTAAGTTCAACTTCTTCTTTACGTTTAGCATCAGCTTCTTTATGAGCTTCAGCATCTTTTATCATTCTATCAATTTCAGATTGTGATAAACCTGAACTATTAGAAATGGTAATGTGTTGTTCTTTTTGCGTATCAAGATCTTTAGCACTAACTTTAACAATACCGTTAACGTCAATATCAAAGGTTACTTCAATACGAGGTTGACCGCGACGAGCAGGTTTAATGCCGTCAAGACGGAAATGGCCAAGTAGTTTATTATCACGTGCCATTGGGCGTTCACCTTGATAGACCATAATATCTACTGAAGGTTGATTATCAGCTGCGGTTGAAAAGATTTGACTCTTTGTTGTAGGAATAGTTGTATTTCGATTAATTAATGGCGTCATAACTTCGCCCATTGTTTCGATTCCAAGTGTTAAAGGTGTTACATCAAGAAGCACGACATCTTTAACATCACCTGCAACAATTGCACCTTGAACAGCTGCTCCGATACTAACTGCTTCATCAGGGTTAACTGATAAATTAGGTGTTTTTCCTGTTAAGCGTTTTACGACATCTTGGACAGCTGGCATTCTTGTAGAGCCACCAATTAAGATAACTTCGTTAATGTCTTTTGCACTAATTTTGGCATCACTAAGAGCACGAAGTAAGGGGGCTTCGGTTCGCTTTAGAAGATGTTTAGTCATATCTTGGAACTTAGCTCTTGTAAGTTTTGTTTCAAAACTAATTGGACCATTTTTACCCATAGCAATAAATGGGAGAGTAATTGTTGTTTCAAGTTGACCGCTTAATTCAATTTTTGCCTTTTCAGCAGCGTCACGGAAACGTTGAAGAGCCATTTTATCGTTTAGATCAATGTTATGTTCGCGTTTAATTTCAGCTTTAATCCAATCAGCGATAACATTATCCCAGTCATCACCGCCGAGTTTATTGTCTCCTGCAGTACTAATAACTTCAAATGTACCATCACCAATATCAAGAATTGAAACGTCAAAGGTTCCGCCACCTAAGTCAAAGACAAGGATTTTTTCTTCTTTATGGTTTTCTAAGCCATAAGCAAGCGAAGCTGCGGTTGGTTCATTAATAATACGAACGACTTCTAGCCCTGCAATTTCTCCAGCATCTTTTGTTGCTTGACGTTGGGCATCGTTAAAATAGGCTGGAACAGTAATAACTGCTTTTTGAATTTTTTGCCCTAAGTTCTTTTCGGCATAATCCTTCATATAACCGAGGATTCTTGCACTAATTTCTTGTGGGGTATAATCTTTATTTGTTACGCCGATATGAATTTTTTTGCTTGTGCCCATATCGCGTTTGATACTTAATACAGTATCGGGGTTAGTAACGGCTTGCCGTTTAGCAGCATCACCGACAACAATTTCACCGCCTGCTTTAAAAGCAACGACGGAAGGGGTAATGTTGTTTCCTTCTGGATTAGGGATTACTTTGATGTTTCCATCAGCTTGTCGATAACTTACGACTGAGTTTGTTGTCCCTAAGTCAATTCCTAAAATAATTTCTTTTTTTGCCATAATCTATATTTCTCCTTTGTATGTATATTTTCTTAATGCTTTAAGCATCAAGATTGTTAACTTCTTCCTTCTTTTCAATTTCTTCTTTTTTATTAGTCGCGACGACTACTCTAGCAGGACGAATCATCCTATCGTGGAGAAGATAACCACGTGAGATAATTCTAATAATATGGTTTGGTTTTATGTCTTCGCTAAATTCAACATCTAGAGCATGCATCTTAGTAGCATCGAAGAGTTGACCAACTTTAGGATTTATCTCTTTTACACCTTCTGCTTTTAAGATTTCAATTAATTGGTTATAAATGTAGGTAAAACCAATTAAGTAGTTTTTAACTGTTGGATCATCTTGTTCAATTGAGATTGCATGATTGAATCCATCTAAAACTAGAAGGAGGTTATCAATAAAGCCCATCGTACGATACTTAAGAAAGTCCGCGCGATCTTTTTCGTTTTGCTTTCTTGTATTATCCATATCTGCAAGAGCACGGTAATATTTATCTTCCCACATCTTTGCTTCAAGCTTTAGTTTTTCAACTTTTGATAACTTCTTTTTTTCTTTCCTTGAAAGTTTTACATCTTCAGACTTTTCTTCTAGTATTTCTTCTTTAATTTTTAGTTCTTCGTTTTTATTCATCTTTTATCTCACTTTCTCTTTCAAAATAAGTTTCTAAGGCGTCGGTCACATATTCTAGAGCATTAACGACAAGAGCATAATCCATACGTTTAGGGCCCACGAGGGCAATTTGCCCTTCTTTATGACCTGGAATCTTAAATGTTGAGCTAATGATACTAAGTTCACCCTCACCTTCGCCGATGTTGATGGCAAAGTCGCCTTCGTGGGCGGCAAGATTTTTGATTTTCTCAGGATCATCAAGGATTGAGATAAGTTTTCTAATCTTTTCAGCATCATTAATAAATTCTGGTTGTTCAAGTAAACTTTCTTTGCCGTATAAACTAAGCCGATCTTTTGCGTAGCGAACAAAGGCTTCCGTAAAAGCATCATAGATTACTTGTGTTTCAATAACATAATCACTTAAAAGTGGACGTAAATTCTCCATTTTTGCGATTACATCACAAATTTTTGTACCTTGAAGACGTTCGTTAAAGGTATTGACTACTTTACCTAGATCTTTAAAGGAAGTTTCCTCTGGTAATAGAAATGTCTTATGTTCAACGTAGCCTTGATCGGTAATAAAGACCGCGGTTGCGCTTCGATTGGTAAGGGGGACAACTTGAATTGATTTTAGTGTTTCATCTTGAGCACTTGGACCAAGAACAACACTAGCTAGATTTGTCATATGTGAGAGAATTTCACAACTTGCCCGAATTACCTCATCAATTGATTTTGTTTTTGCATCAATTAATGTTTGTACTTGCCGCTTTAAGTTTTCATCAATTTCTTTACTACGAAGATGTTCGATGTAATACTCATAGCCTTTACTACTAGGTACTCTGCCACTTGAAGTATGTGTTTTTTCTAAAAAACCTGCTTCTTCTAGCGCATTCATTTCAGCACGAATTGTCGCACTGCTATAAGGAAGTTTAAAATTTTCTAATAGAGTATTTGAACCAACCGGAACAGCAGTTTTAACAAAATGTTCAACCGTATATTTTAAGATTAGTTCTCGCCTTCTTAGTTGCATCGTCTACCTCCTTTTTGGCACTTGCTAACTTCAAGTGCTAACTCTATTATACTCATGGTTTTGGCAGTGTCAACCTTTAAGTGCCAAAAAGTTTAAATTTTTATCTTTTTTATATAGAAAAAATCAAAAAGCGATTTTATCATCGCCTTTTTCATTTTAAAAAATATAATAATTTCTTTTATTTAGATAATTTTTCGAAGAATATAATCGAGTTTTATTAAGCTTTCACGCGTGCATGAAACGCGCCCGTTTTCTATTTTAAGAAAGCCTTCGCTTATTAATCTAGTAACTATTTGGCTATTAAGAGGAAAAGGTTCTTTTACTTTATTTTCATAATCACTTAATAAAAAGCCTTTAGTTAATCTAAGATTTAGCATCAAATATTCATCTTTATATGTAGCATCATCAATTATTTCTTCTTTTATTTTTGCTTTTCCATTTAAATAAGAAGAAAAATTGCCGCCAATGCTATAGCGGACACGGTTTAAGTAACCACTTGCCCCATACCCTACCCCATAATATTCTCTATTTTCCCAATATGTTAAATTATGAAGTGATTCAAAACCAGGTTTTGCAAAATTACTAACTTCGTAGCGCATAAACCCATTCTTTTCAAGTGTATTTAAAATTAATTCATACATTGCTGCTTCTTTATCTTCGCCCGCTTCTTCCCATGAGGAAAGATGAGCAATTGTATTAGGACAAATTAAAAGCGAATAATAAGAAATATGCTGGATTTCTAGTTTAATGGCTCCTATTAAATCACACTTAACATCTTCTAAAGTTTGCTTAGGAAGTCCGTATATTAAATCAATACTAATATTTTTAAAGCCGACTTCTTTTGCTAATTTAATCGCCTGATATACATCTTTTTTACTATGACGGCGGCCAATTTTTTTTAATATTTTATCATTAAAAGTTTGGACTCCTAAACTCAGGCGATTAACGCCGTAACGGCGTAAAAGAAGTAATTTTTCTTTTGTTAAAGTTTCTACATTTGCTTCGCATGTATATTCTTTAACACCTTTTGAATATTTACTCAGTAAAACTAGTAAACTTTCAAGTTCTTCTAGATTTAAACAAGTTGGCGTTCCGCCACCTAGAAAAATTGTTGCTAAAGAAGTAGGAAAAAAACGCTCAAGATCTCTTTTGAGCGCTTCTAGGTATGGTTTAATCCATTTTTCTTGATAGATAAATTTTATAAAATCACAGTAGTGACAAAGCGATTTACAAAAAGGGAGATGAACATAAAGACTATTCATCTTTTTTATTGGCTTCTTCGTGAAATTTAGCCATTTCAATTTGTGTTTCTTCATCCTCAATTGGTTCTAAAACACGTTGTAGTTCTTCATGAACTGCTGTTTCTTCATCAATAACTCCATCTTTTTCTTTAATTCCTGGTACGAATTTACGAAGAAGAAAAACAAGGAGGGCGATTGCTCCAAAAAAGAGAATAATGAGTATTAATATAACAAAAGGATTCATAATATGCTCTCTTTCTATTTATTCTTTAGGCGGATTGGTGTGTAAATGAATTTATTTTTAAACTTTTCTTTACGGTAATATCCGCTTGCTGCTAGATGTTCCATTGAAGTTCTTGCCGTCTCATATGCACAGCCAATTTCGTTTTTAAATTGTGAAATTGTGTAATATTTTCCCATTGTACAGTGACGGGCATAAAAATAGGCTTCTGCTCTAGATAAACTTGGGTCCATTTCCATTAAATGGCGTTCAATTTTTTGGGCGTCATGCTCGGTTAAGCCAACTGGAAGCGATTCAATTGCAATCTCTAGTTTAGTTTCAATTTTTTGCCTTGCGTCAGGACTAAAATCTTTTACTTGTTCCTCAACCTTATAAGTTGGATTTACATCTTCTGCCACTTTAAAGGGAACAAAATCAGGTTCTTTTAATTCTTCCGGCTTTATAGGAGCGCTTTCTCCGTTAGCGACAGTAATTTCAAGCGGAGCTTCTTCTTTAAAAAGATCTTCGACAGCTTTTTCTTCTTTAAGACTATATTGTTCTTCAATAATTGGTCGACGCTTAATTTGAAAGATTGATTCATTAAGTTCTTCAATAATTAAAGCACATAAATCAGTCATATAATCGACTAAATATGTAAGGTCATTCGTCATTTTAACTTCATACATTACTTCTTGAATTTGCGCATAATTTTTAGCTAAAACAGTTTCTAGATTTAAAAAGACCGCGAGTTCTTGAAGATCATGCGTTTGTAGGAACCCTTTAGCAAATAAAACAGCGAGCTCTTCGCTATAGTATTCAAAGGGTTTAATGTAGTCAAAATAGTAATAAACAGCGACAAACTTTACAAACATTGGTGCACTGCTTGATTGAATAAAGGCGAGTAAATCATCTAAAGAATCATGAATTTGATTTACAGGTACAAAGAGTTGAATTGGATTAATTGTGGCCTTAGAAACGCCAGTTTCTGTTTTTCGATACAAATGTTGTTCATTACCATTAAATAGGGCACTTAATGCTTCAACATAATTTACATCAAGTGGAATATTTGTATTTTTTAATAGGTGAGTAAGAGCTCGATGATAGTTAACAAGAATTATTTCTTGGGCACTAATAGCACTTACATGACCACTAACAAGTTGAGCATAAAAGCGTGGTTCAACTTGGATTTGATATTTGTCTGCAATTTGAGAAACGATGGCTTCTGCTTGAGTAACACGAAGCTGTGTTAATTGGTTATGATCTTGTGAGAAAAGAGCAAAATCGCGCATGAGACGCGTTAAACTTCTTTCAATTTGAGCAATTTTATCACTAATTTTTGGTGTTAAAACAACACTTAAACGGTTTTTTTCAACCGTTCTTAGAGTTAAAAGTTTCTTAAATTGAGCACGATATGTTAAAATTTCGTTCCATATGTCACTAATTAATGCGGTACCAAGTTCTCGAGTAACCTGATTTTTAGTCGCGTATTTGTCGTTACTAAAATACTCTCCTCTATTAACTCTTCTCATATTCTCACCTCGTATACATAGTTATTTTACCATTAAATTGGTAAAGTTCTACAGTTAAAACTATTTAATTACTAATTATATACTAATTCGCCGATTGCTATGTTTGTTTTTTTATTCATCATCAATAGAAAGAACACTCATAAATGCTTCTTGTGGTATTTCAACACTACCAACCATCTTCATTCGTTTCTTTCCTTCTTTTTGTTTTTCTAGAAGTTTGCGTTTTCTTGTAATATCTCCCCCGTAGCACTTAGCTAAAACGTCTTTTCGAACTGCTTTTATGTCAGTTCTAGCAATTACTTTATTGTTAATTACCGCTTGAATTGGTACTTCAAATTGCTGGCGCGGAATAATCTTTTTAAGTTTACGACAAATCGCAATTCCGCGATTAAATGCCGTAGGTCGATAGACAATTGTTGAAAGTGCATCAACGACTTCCCCGTTTAGTAATATATCCATTTTGACTAAATTACTAGCATGATATGCACTAAAAGTATAATCAAGCGTAGCATAGCCTCTTGAAACACTCTTAAGCCGATCAAAGAAATTATAAACAACTTCTGCAAGCGGTAATTCATATTTTAAAATCATTCTTGTATCATCAAAATGATCAAGTGCAACATAGATTCCTCGCTTATCTTGACATAACTCCATAAGTGGACCAACAAATTCTGATGGAGTCATAACTTCTGCAATAACAAATGGTTCTTCAATTCGATCAATTAGCATTACTTTAGGAAGTTTAGCAGGGTTATCCACTACTAGTTTTTCGCCGCTTGTTAAATAGACGTGATAAATTACACTTGGCGCAGTCAAAATTAAATCTAAATCATATTCTCGTTCAAGACGTTCTTGAACAACATCCATATGTAAAAGACCTAAAAAGCCACATCTAAAGCCAAAACCTAATGCTTGGCTAGTTTCAGGTTCAAAGTGAAGACTAGCATCATTAAGAGCTAATTTTTCTAAGGCTTCTTTTAGGTCGCCGTATTTACTACTTTCAGTAGGATACAATCCGCAGAAAACCATCGGGTTAATTTTTCGATAACCAGGAAGAGGCTCGCTTGTAGGAGAGGAAGCTAAAGTAATCGTTTCGCCCGAATGAATATCACGAATATCTTTAATTTGAGCGGCAATAAAACCAACTTCTCCTGCTTCAAGAGAATTACGTTTTTCTTCTTCTGGCGTTCTTACACCAAGTTCGGTAACAATATACTTTTTATTTGTTGACATGAGTAAAATTTCATCGCCAACTTTAATCGTGCCCTCTTTAATACGAGCTAAAACAATAACACCTCGATATTGATCATAATAACTATCAAAAATAAGTGCTTTTAAAGGTGCTTTTGCGTTCCCGCTTGGTGCAGGAATCTCACGAACTATTGCCTCTAAAACAGCTTCTATATTAATCGCATTTTTAGCTGAAATTTCTATTGAATCTTCAGCATCTAGACCAATCCGATTACGAATTTCACTTTTAACATGCCCAATATCTGCATTTGGTAAATCAATTTTATTTATAATTGGAATAATAAAAAGATCATTATCAACTGCTAAATATACATTAGCAAGAGTTTGAGCTTCTACACCTTGAGAAGCATCAACAACTAAAAGAGCACCCTCACATGCTGCTAGACTTCTACTTACCTCATAAGTAAAGTCAACATGCCCAGGAGTATCAATTAGATTTAAAATGTATTTTTCACCATCTTTTGCTTTATATTCAAGAGTAACAGCGTTTAATTTTATCGTGATTCCACGCTCTCTTTCTAAGGAAAGTGTGTCAAGAAGTTGATCTTTCATTAAACGCTTTTCAACTCTACCAGTTGCCTCAATTAGACGATCTGCTAGAGTTGATTTTCCATGGTCAATATGGGCAATTATAGAAAAATTACGAATGTTTTTTTGTTTAGTTGCCATATTGACCTCCTTTTTTTTCGTTAGTAGCATTATCACATTTTTTATCTCTTGTTTCAATTGAAACAAAAAACCTATGTGTTAATTCATATGCATGTGAGGGATTATCAACATAGTGTCTTAGCCCGTTATAGCTATGAATTATCGTGCGATATGGGTTTTCTAAGTACCTTTCATCAACAAGAAGGACAAAGCCTTTATCTGTTTCACTTCTAATAAGACGACCCATTGCTTGAAGGACGCGGTTTATACCAGGATTAATATAGGTATATGCAAAGCCTTTCCCATCATATCTTCGGCGATATGCAGCATAAATTCGATCTAAATCTTCATCCATTCTAGGGAAGCCAACTCCAATAATAATTACACCAATTAATCGATCATCTGGTAGATCTATTCCTTCAGAAAAAATACCTCCCATTACAGTTAAACCAAGTAGCGACCTAGAAGGATTTTCAACAAATGAATTTAGAAATTTTACTCGTTCTTCATCGTTCATATCTTTTGTTTGAACGACTAAATCATAATCATCTTTTGTTTCTAAATAACTTTTAATGTTTTCTAAATAAGCATAACTTGGGCAATAAATAAGATAATTACCAACTTTTGCACTTATAGCCGTTAAAATATAGTCTGCTACTTCTCCATATGTTTCATCTCTTTTTTTGTATGTTGTAGCAACATCAGTTGCAATCATTAAAAGTAAATTCTTCCTAGGAAAAGGGTTAGGAAGAGTAATAACAGTATCATTTTCTTCGATTCCAAGGACATCTTTATAAAAATTTAGCGGACCTAGTGTCGCGCTAAAAAGAAGGGATCCACGAGTTTTTAGTAAACCTTCGCGAATATAGGAGCTTGGATCTAAACATAGAATACGAAGAGCAGGCAACATACCTTCTTTAAAAACTACATAACTTTCGAGATTTTCGCTACTTATTTCACTTAGTTTTAAATAACGAGAGACATCAAAATATAAATCTTTAAGTGTCTTACTTACAAGATCGGTATACTCATAAATAAATGTTTGAGCAGCATTGTTAAAAGAAATAAGGGCTTTATTTAATTCAACTAAAACTTCATTAATTGATCCTTCCTCTTCAGGAGTAAGTTCTTTAAGCAATTCAATTTGGGCAATTACTTTATTTATTGTTGTCTTAAATTTTCTTTTGCTAAAACTACGGAGTTCCTTTTTTACTGTATAGAATGAGTAAAATTCGAGGAGAACACTATAATTATCGCGTACTCTTTCTACTAGATTATGCGCTTCATCAATTAAAGAAACATAATTATCATTATAATCATCAAAAAAGCGTCTTAAGTATGCATTTGGATCAAATAAATAGTTATAATCGCCAATGATATAATCAACAAAAAGTGAGATATCAAGTTGGAGTTCAAAAGGACAAACACCGTGTTTTAGGGCATATTTTAAGATTGTTTCTTTATCAAATAAATTATCGCTATTTATCATTTCAAAAAGAATATCTTTTAATTTTCCGTAATAATTTTTTGTATATGGACATTCTTCTGGGTTACAGGCTACAGTTTCATTAACACATATTTTTTCTTTAGCAGTTATAAATACACCTTTTGTATGTAATCCTGCCCTAATAAGAGAATCTAGTGCATCATATGCGGTTTTTTGCGTACTGCCTTTAGCAGTAAAATAGAAAACTTTTTCTAGCTTTTCGCGGTAAAATTCTTTAGCAGTAGGATATAGGACTGCCATTGTTTTACCAATCCCAGTAGGAGCTTCAATAAGTGTAATCCCACCATTTTTAAGCATCTCTTTTGTTGCTAAAAGCATTTCCTCTTGGCCATTTCTTTTATTTTCAAAAGGAAAAGGAAGATTTTTAGCGCTTTGATTTCGTAATCTTTTGTGATTATAAACATTGTCATAAAAAGAGAGAAAACTCGATAAAAAGCCAATTACTATTTCTTCTAATTCTTTAGTAAAAAAGCAGTATTTATGTGTCTTTTTTTCTTCATCGAGTTGATTAATATAAACGAGGTGTATATTGATTATCTCTAAATCTAACTCATGAGCAATCATAAGAGCATAACACTGCGCTTGACCTAAATGCCAATTACTATTTGAAAGAAAAAATTCATCAAGATCTATATTTGTTGATTTTATTTCTTCAATGATGACTTTACCGTTATTGAATATTACACCATCTGCAAAACCGCGAAGAGTAATTTCAAAACTACCAATTTTAAAGGTTTCTTCTACTGCATATTCAGATTTATAATCATCATTTTGCTGTTGTTGATAATATGTATGAATATGAGTACCTCTTGTCATTGATGCAAGATTAAAAATGCGGTCATCTATATCACCTGACCGTAAAACAAAATCAACTAATTCATGAACACTTAGATTAATCTTCTTTTTCATCTTTACTTATTATCTACTAATTAACTACTAATTATTTACTCTTAATAAACTTTTACTTAAAAACTCGAGTTTCTGGATCTTGTAAGCCATTTAGAAAATCTTTATAGGATAAAATTACTCTTCCTCCTCTTTGAAGTCTTAGTAATGATAGGATTCCGCCATTAACTTGAATGTAAAATCCACTCTTATTCGCTTGAATAACTGACCCTAACGGTGCTAGATTTTCACGCGACACAATCTCAACTTTAAATAATTTAATTTCTTCTTCATCCATTCTAATTTTCGTACCTGGTGAAGGAGATAGGGCTCTTACTTTACCTACAATTACCTCAATATCATCTAAAACGCTAACTTGTTCTTCTTCAGGTTTTATACTCGGAGCAAATGTTACAAGTTCTTCGTTTTGTTCTTCACCGACTAGTTCGCCGTTTAGGTATTTTTCTAAACTTTCGACTGTGAGATCAAATGCCGCATCAACCATTTTATTTGCAAGATTACTAAAATCATCTTTTGGTTCAATTAAAAACTTCTTTTTTGCATACATTCTACCTGCATCCATTTTTTCAACCATTTCCATTAATGTAACGCCAGTTTCTTTATCATTATTCATTAAGGCATATTGAATTGGCGCAGCTCCACGATACTTTGGTAATAGCGAACCATGATAATTTAGACAACCATATCTAGGATAATTTATTACTTCGCTAGGGATAATTTGTCCGTATGCAAAGCATAAAATTAGGTCTGGTTTCGTTTCGCTTAGAAAAGAAAAATCACTTCTAATTCGATGAGGTTGAAATACAGGAATACCATGTTTTTTCGCTACTACTTTAGTTGGAACATCTAAAACAAGACGTTTTCTTCCAGCGGGTTTATCAGGTTGAGCAACAACTCCAACAATGTTAAGCCCAAGATTAATGAGCTTTTCAAGTAAAGCCGCACTTATCTCTGGTGTTCCTAAATAAACAATTCTAATACTTTTGCTTTTAGTCATATTTATCACGTAAATATTATACTAAATTTAACATTGTATCTAAAGGTAAATATCTTTCGCTTTTTTTAAAAATAATAAACTCACCTTTAATGTTTTTTATCGTAACATTGGATAAATGTATTACAAAAAAATAAAAGTACCAAAACTGCGTTTTATGCCGTTTTAAGTTATTTTATTGCTTACTTTTTGCCGTTTTGATATAATCAATAAGGAATAAATTTAGTTAAGGAGATTCACATGCCAAATACCAAATCGATGATTAAACGGGTAAAGACAAACGAAAAAGCACGCAATCGCAATGCTTCATTTAAATCTTCTGTTAGAACAGCTATCAAAAAAGTACGTAATGCAGTTGAAGCCAATGATAAAGAACTAGCACTCACTCATTATCGTGACGCTGTTTCTTTAGTAGATAAAGCTGTCACAAAAAATGTTATTCATAAAAATAAAGCCGCCCGTATTAAAAGCAGCATTACCAAAGCAGTTAATGAATTAAAATAGCATCGCAAGATGCTTTTTTTAATAATTTATAATAAATAATTCTAATCCATAAGCGCCATCGATTTGGCCGCTTTTTATTTTGAAATCTAGATCATGCAGTTTTTCTAATTTATCAAAGATTTCTATAAGTGTGATTTTATCTTGCATATCAAGTGCAAGTTTAACGCGGTAAGTATGAATTTTTAATGTTTCTGCAATCTCACTTTGTCCTAAGCTTTTTTCACTTAGAATAAATATTTGACTATAAAGACGGAATTGATTTGCTAGCATCGTAATTAAGCTTACTGGCTGAACATTTAAGACCATAAAATCACGATATATTTTAAGTGCACGACCCTTTTCATCATTTACCAATGCATTTGTTAATTCATATTGCTTTTCTTCAAATGGTTCAGTTACTAATTCTTTTATAACATCAACAGTTATATCTTTTGTGTAAAGGAGAACTTTATCTGCTTCTGAAACAAAAGCAAGGCTATCAATACCAATACGAGTAATTAATTCGTCGATTGCATCTTTACTAATTTTAGCTCCTTGCTTTTCAAAGTAGCGCTTAATAAAAATCGGCCAATCACGTTCACTAATGTTTGAAGCAATATAAACTTGACCCTTTTCTTCTATTAATTGAAAAAGAGGTATTTTCTTATCAATAGAAGTTCCGCGAACTACAAAAATAACAACAATTTCAGGTAAATTCTCCTGTAAAATATTAAAAAGTTGTTTATCTTCAGAATTTTCTTCTTTTGCCTTGCTACTTTTTTCAAAATAATGGGCAAAATCAAGGACAACTGCTTTTTTAGCAATTCCAAGAGGTAAAAGCATAATGCTTTCAATTATTTCATCAAATGAAGCTTCGCGGCAGTCATAACGCTCTACATTAAAAGCATCAGGCGTACCTATTTCGTCTTTTATAATAGTTTCGATTCTTTTATTCGTAACTAGAACATCGTTACCTGCTATTAAATAAATCATGACTATATTATAAACGAAAAAGATAGAGACTTGTAGCAAATCGATGATTCTAAATCAGTTCTTCT